>JBILDT010000040.1:0-7795 GCA_044352485.1 Candidatus Nanopelagicaceae bacterium | reverse complement strand
GCACTGGTGCCAAGCCAATGGTTGTTGGGGATTAATGGTTGTCTTAGTTTATTTCTGGAAGCTAAATCTTCGATCAGTCCCCGTCGCAATCTTGCATATGGCACTGGACCGTTTAAGTCTTAAGCGAAATAAGAAGATAACTTTTTTTAAATCCTTAGGGACCGGTAAAGGTGAAACCTTTACGCCAAATGATGCTGATGCAAAACAATGGGGCTTATTAGTTGTTATCGACTCGAAGGAAGTTGATTCTTTTGATTCATCTAGATTGATCAGAAGCTGGCGCAAGATTTCGACTTCGGAATATCGGGCGATCTTGCAACCAATTTCATCTCATGGTTTATGGTCAAAGCGCGAACCATTTAGCCAGAATCAGATCTCTGATTGGAAGGGTCCAGTTGCAGCAATCACACGTGCTCGAATCAAATGGGCAATGAACTCTAAGTTTTGGCGGGCGGTTCCTCCCGTGACAGTAAGTTTGAAATCTTCACCTGGATTGCTAAGTGCTATTGGAATAGGTGAAGCACCTATCGGACTGCAGGGCACCTTCTCTAGATGGGAATCTGGGGCGGCGCTTAGAACTTTTGCATATCAAGGCCCAGCACACATTGCGGCGATTCAAGCGACCAAAGATTTGGATTGGTATGCCGAAGAACTCTTCGCCCGCTTTGCCATCATCCAAGAGCATGGTGGCTTCTAGCCCCACTTAAGGCAGAATTCTCCTATGTCCATTCGCCAATACCGCCCGAGAAATAATCGGCGCCGAGGAATTTCAGCGAATCAAAGTATTGGGTTGTATCTTCTTTTCGCTCTTGCAATCGGATTACAGATCTCTTATCCCCTAGTTTCAGGAGACACACTTCGCTATGTAACAATCTTTTTTGTTATCGCTGGTGCGCTACTGATGCTTGTGCACGCACTTCTATCTTATGGCTTTAAATACTTTGCAATTTTTGGCAGCGTGACATTTATCTTCTCGCTTTTAGTTGAAATTTTGGGAAGTAAAACTGGTTGGCCATTTGGAACTTATGCTTATTCTGATTCCCTTGGATTTAAAGTTGCCGGGGTTCCGATAATCGTTCCCCTCGCTTGGATAATGATGGCGCATCCAGTTTTAATCGCTGCTAGAAAAACTTTTCCAAATTGGGCATTTTTATATGGCGGTGCTGGTCTTATGGTTTGGGATCTCTTCTTAGATCCGCAGATGGTTTCGGTTGGTAAGTGGACATGGGAAGTGGTTGGACCACATGTTCCGTATCAACCAGAAATTCCGTTGTCGAACACTGCGGGATGGCTATTTGCCGGCATGGGGCTGATGGCACTTTTGAATTTAATTTTGCCTAAAGAGCGACGTAAAGCTGGAGTGAATTCAACAATCCCAGATATTTTCTTGGCCTGGACGCTCTTCTCTTATGTTGTCGGAAATCTCTTCTTCTTTGATAGACCAGGTGTTGCAATCTTTGCTGGAATAGCATTCGTGCTCTGGGCTGCTCCATATTTATTTGTAATCTCTTTTGGCAAACCAGATTTACTAAAGTAAATGCTCGAATTCTGGTTCTGCGCAATTGCGCTAATAATTACTGTTGTCAATGTAATTAATATGCGAGTCGTAGGGTTAAAAGGTGTAACCACTGTTGGCGAGAGCGTTGATGTGCTTATTCCGATGCGCGATGAAGAAGAAAATGTCGAGGGCTCGCTAAAATCAACCTTAAACAGTGAACTACTCGAAGCCAGTAGCGTTTATGTATTAGACGACGGTTCAACAGATCAAACTGGAAAATTGATTAGTGAGTTTAAAGTCAATAAGTTAACCGGCACCCAGCTTCCGGCTGGCTGGCTTGGAAAAGTCTGGGCCTGTCACAATTTGTCTAAAGCTGGGTCTGGCAAGTATTTAGTCTTTTTGGATGCTGATGTGCGACTGCATCCATATGCAATCGCATCTGCAATTACCAGAATGAATAAATTTGGTTGGGACTTTATTTCACCATACCCAAGACAGATTGCTGGCTCATTTCTTGAGAAGCTGATTCAACCACTTCTGCAGTGGTCTTGGCTTGCAAGCGTCCCACTTCGATTGGCTGAGAAATTTCCAAACCGTTCAATGACAATCGCCAATGGTCAATTCTTTATAGTTAAACGAAGTGCCTACGAAGAAGCCGGTGGACATGCCGCAATCCCTGGTGAAGTTCTGGATGATCTTGAACTTGCACGTCTTTTAATCAGTAAGGGATTCAAGGGTGGCGTGGCTGATGGAAGCGCTGTTGCAAGTTGTCGGATGTATAAAACTAATTCGCAGTTAATCGATGGTTATACAAAATCACTATGGAAAGCATTTGGCGGTCAGTTTGGAACTATTGTTGCAATAATTCTGCTCTTCTTCACCGGAATTTCGCCATATCTCGGAATTGGCGCACCAGCCACATTTATTTTTCTCTCTCGCTTTCTTGCAGCTATCAAAACTAGGTCTAATCCTGCTTATGCTTTCCTGCATCCGATTTCAATCGTCATCCTTCTTTATTTAATTACTCTCTCTTCAATTCGAAAGTCCCGCGGAACTTTAATTTGGCGCGGTCGGACAGTTTCCTAAATGGGTAAAGTAATTGTTATCGGGGCTGGAATTGGTGGCATGTCTGCTGCCGCAAGGTTGGCTAAAGCTGGGCATGATGTAACAGTTTTCGAAAGCAGTGATCGCACTGGTGGAAAATGCCAGACCAGATGGGTCGGAGATTATGCATTCGATATTGGGCCTTCACTACTGACTCTTCCAGCTGTTTATCGAGATCTATTCTTGAAAACCGGAAAACGAATAGAACATGTTCTTGATATCAAGCCAGTTGATCCAGCATTTGAATACACCTTTGCTGATGGAGTTCGAATTGTTTTTCCAAATCTTTCGCTAAAGGGTATTTGTGATTCGATTGAGGCAGAACTCGGTAAAGAAGCGGGCGACCAATGGCATAACTTAATGCAACGAGCCGAACATATGTGGGATGCATCCCGAGGACCATTTGTTGAATCCGAGTTAAAATCAATTAGAAGCCTCATCGCAAAGAAGGGCTTCTTGGCTGATCTCCGAATGATTTCGCCCTTAACTTCGCTTCGATCTTTAACTTCAAAATATACAAAGAACCCTTATTTGCAGAAGATTGTTGATAGATACGCAACTTATTCCGGATCAGATCCACGCAAAGTTCCTGCAGTTCTACTAACAATCGCCTTTGTTGAAACATCTTTTGGCGCTTGGCATATCAAGGGTGGAATCGGTCAACTTTCTGTTGCGATAGAAAATCGATGCCGCGAACTTGGCGTGAAGTTTGAGTTGAATTCGCCAGTAACAAGAATTACTCATCAAGGATCTGAAGCAACTGGTGTCGAGGTAAATGGCCAGACAATCGCTGCCGATTTTGTGGTTGCAAATGCCGATGCCGAACTTGTTTACAACAAATTACTTCCGTCAGATTTAGGTGCTGTTAAATCAGAGCGCAGGAAGTTGGCTAGCGCAAGTAAATCACTTGCGGGTTTCTCACTTCTGCTGGGATTGGATAACAGCAAGCTATCTGGACCGGCTCCTGAAATGAAACATCACAATGTTTATTTCCCGAAAGATTACGATGCTGAATTCGACGATATTTTTCATAGAAAGATTCCAGTTAACAATCCAACAATTTATATTTGCGCACCAAATGATCCGGACATGGTTAAGGGCTCAAATAAGGAATCTTGGTTTGTCTTGGTCAATGCGCCAAGGCATGAACCTGGTTCTGGGTGGGATTGGAATATGGGTTCTGCAGAATACGCAGCAAAAATTATTGCAAGACTTGATGAACTAGGTTTGAAAGTCTCGGAACGTTTGGATGTAATGGAATTCTCGACACCTGCAGATTTAGAGAACAGTGTTAGTGCACCTGGTGGTTCGATTTATGGAACATCGAGCAATGGCGCACGTTCAGCTTTCCTGCGAGCGAAAAACACTTCACCACTCAAGAACTTGTATTGCGTTGGAGGTTCTGCCCATCCAGGCGGCGGGCTTCCACTTGTTGGAATCAGCGCAGAGATTGTTGCTGAAGCAATCGGCCGGAATCAATCCTGAGCGTCAATCGGATATCCATCGCGCGCTTTGGATAAGTAATTCATCGCTTAATTCCTAATCTCACTTACTAATGATCCCGGCGTTGCTGGGTAGATAGGGGTTTAATCGGATGAAAATTGGAATCGTGGGAGCTGGATTTGCCGGAATCTCGTCAGCGAAAGTTTTAGCTGAATTCGGTCATGAAGTTCATATCTTTGAAAAAGAATCTGATGTTGGTGGTGTTTGGTCTGCTTCACGCAGATACCCAGGTCTTGGAACACAGAATGTTCGGAGCACTTATGCGTTGAGCGATTATCGATATCCAAAAGGAACGCCAGAGTGGCCAAGTGGCGAACAAGTCCAGCAATATATAGAGGGTTATGCCAAAAAATTTAACGTCTTTAATAAGATTTCTTTCAACACCGAAGTGACAAGTGCGCGACAGAATGCAAATGGTTCATGGACAGTTGAAACAAATTCTAATGGCAAGAGTGCTTCTCAAGACTTCGACTATTTCATTGTTGCTAATGGAATTTTCAGCGATCCATTTATCCCGGAATGGAAAGGTGCAGATGCCTTTAAAGCTGGGGGCGGAAAGATTCTACATACAGTTGATTTCCATCGACTAGAAGATGTTCGCGGAAAGAACGTCGTTGTAGTTGGTTATGGCAAGTCCTCTTGCGATGCAGCAAATGCAACCGTTGGAACATCAAAGAAGACAACTATTGTTGCGCGCCACTTGATCTGGAAGGTTCCAAAGCGACTAAACAATGTTCTTAACTACAAGATGCTCCTTCTTACCCGTATGGGTGAAGCGCTATTTCCATACATTGAGTTGAAGGGTGCTGAAGCTTTCTTGCACGGAAAAGGCAAGAAGGTAAGTGCGGGAATGCTTGGTAGCGTGCAGGGAGTTATTGAGAAGCAATTCAAGTTAGAAAAGCTTGGCTTGCATCCAAAAACTGGACTCGACACTATTGTTCGAAGCACAGTTTCACTTGCGACTGATGGCTTTTTCAAGAACATTAAGAATGGAAAGCTTTTCGTAGAACGCGACACTGAAATTGTCAGCATGGCTGCCGGAAAGGTAACCCTTTCAAACGGCAAGACCTTGGATGCAGATTATGTAATCTGCGGAACTGGCTTCCACCAACGCGTTCCGTTCCTTGATGATTCAGTTATGAAGTCAATCAATGATGAGCGCGGCAACTTCCGTCTTTATCGTCAATTGATTCCACTGGATGTTAAGAACTTGGCCTTCAATGGTTATAACTCTTCATTCTTCTCCCAATTAAATGCTGAAATCGGCGCAATCTGGATTGCAGCAAATATCGAAGGTGCAATTAAGTTGCCTTCACGAAGTGAAATGTTGTCTCATATTGATAAGCGACTTGCCTGGATGGAGAAGCGCACCGAGAATAAGCATGCCCGCGGAACAAACATTATTCCGTTCTCTGTTCACAACATCGATGAATTACTTCTGGACTTGGATCTACAAATTCCAGCACCAGTTCGATTCAATCAATGGTTATTGCCAATCAATCCAAAGAGTTATGCGAAGATCGGTCCAAAGCTTCGTAAGCGTCTGGCTAAGAAGTAATTAGAAAGAAATTAGGCTTCTAGTAATGGGATCGCGGGCACAGCTTGCTCCGGTCCCATTGCAGAATAGCCACCATCGGCGGCCCAATCTGCGCCAGTAACTACTGATGCTTTATCGCTAGCCAAGAATGAAATTACATTTGCAACTTCTTCTGGATCGCCAACTCTTCCGGTTAAGTGGAATGGTGCGGCAACTCGATCAGTCTTTTTACGATCGCCCTTTGACAACATATCCATAATTGCAGACCAGGTCCATCCTGGTGAAACTGAATTCACGCGAATTTTATCGCCGGCATAATCCATCGCCATATTTCGAGTGAGTTGAACAAGCGCAGCTTTAGATACTGGATAAATCCAACGACCGGTCTGAGCAACACTCGAAGAAATACTTGTTAGATTAATGATTGAGCCAGCGCCTTGCTTTGCCATATGAGGCCGAACTGCAGCGGCCAGCATTGCTGCGCTTGCAATGTTTACATTCAAAGTATTTGTCCATTGGGCACGAGTGCTATCGGCGCCAGAATCATCATATGAACAAGCAAGATTTACTAGAACATCTACCCGGCCCCAGGTAGAGATTGCTGATTCAACCAACTTCGAGATTGAAGAATCATCAGTTACATCACCATGAAAAAATGTAGCACCACAAGCTTTAGCGGCCGCTGATCCACTTTCAGAATTAATTTCAACAATCATAACTTTGGCACCATCATTTATAAGTGTCTTTGCCACGGCAGCGCCGAATAAAGTTCCGCCACCAGTAACGATTGCAACTTTGCCTTTTAATGAATCTGAACTCATATATCTCCCCTTTGGTTCCGTGAAGGTGCAAGTAATGTGAGAAAGGCTAGGCAAACCCAGCGCTCAGAGGTGTCCCACCCACGCATTTGCTATCCAGAGAACGCAAACAACGCTCAATAATTCCCGATAAACCATTGACAGCCTCTCCTGACAGCGAGAACTATTCGGAGATGGTCCCAGTAACCGAACTACTCAGTGAACATAACCTGTTTCGCACCACGCACTTAGATGAGGCGCGGAGTGAGGTTGCACGAGTTTTTTGCCCGCACGGACTTACTACAACAAATAAAAATGAGAAGTTAAATACAGTTCACAATCGGGTAACTCTGGGCGATGTAACTCTTAATTATTTAGATTATGGCGCCGAGGTTCATATAACTCCCGGAGAATTAAATTCATTTTATTTGATTCAAATGCCCCTGGCTGGAAGCGCAGAAATCACATGCGGGAAAGAGAAAATTCTCTCTGATGTAAATATGGCATCTATCCCAAATCCCCTAGAGAAATTAGACATGGTCTGGCACGAAGGTAATCCACAATTATTGGTTTATATAAATCGCAGCACGCTTGAAGAACGACTCGAAGACTTAATCGGCCGAGAGTTACATCTCCCAGTGCGCTTTGATCTCGGAATGGATCTCACCACCCCGGAAGCAAGAAGTTGGCGCACGTTGGTTGACACGCTTGTTGCAGATGTAGATCGTGGCGGATTGACCATGCACAGTGGCGTTCGAAACCAATTCCAAGATTTGATAATTAGTGGACTTCTACTTTCCCAGCGCCATAACTACAGCGAATCAATTGGAACCAGCGTTGAACCAGCAGCACCAAGATCTGTCCGCTTAGCAATTCAAGCCTGTGAAGCAAGTCCGGAAGAACCACTAACTGTTACTGACATGGCACGAATTGCTGGAGTAAGTATTAGATCGTTGCAGGATGGTTTCAAGAAGTATGTTGGAATGAGTCCAACTGACTATCTTCGCAATGTTCGCCTCACCAGAGTTCGTGAGGACCTTATTTCAAATCAAAGTTTTAACTCTTCAATCTCAGAGATTGCATTTTCCTGGGGTTTTACTCATCTTGGACGATTTGCAAAGATGTATCACGAACGTTTTGGTGAATTGCCATCTGAAACGATCCGACGATAATTAGTTTTTAAGTGTTTTATAGCTCGTAAAAATCAATTGAAGTAAGGCGAAGTTCTGCATTGCAACCCAGATAATTGCAATTGCTGTAACAAGATCAAGCCCAACCAAATTGGCAACAATCGCAATGAAGATCAAGCTTGCTCGAACCGGACGCTCGCAAATAGTTACGATTCCGACTTCGTTG
>JBILDT010000046.1:0-7394 GCA_044352485.1 Candidatus Nanopelagicaceae bacterium | reverse complement strand
TCGATAAAGTAATTAAATTGATTCGCGCCGCACAAGATGCACCAGAAGCAAAGGCTGCACTTATCAAGGCCTACAAACTCTCTGATGAGCAAGCCACTTACATCTTGGATATGCCACTTCGTCGCTTAACCAAACTTAGTAAGTTAGAACTCGAAACCGAACAGAAAGACCTAAAGGCGATTGTCACAAAGCTAAAGGCACTGCTTGCTTCAGAAGATGCAATCAAGGCCCAGGTCTCTGTTGAACTTGATGAAGTCTCTAAGAACTTTGCAACACCACGCCGCACTCGTATCGCTTAAACTTCGGCCATGGCAACACCAAAAGATTCAAGCCGTGAGTCTCACTTCCCTGCTATCGAAAAAAAGTATGGCGAATCAATGTCCTACTGGTTCAAGGTTATGGCCAAACTCGAAGGACAAAAATACCCAGAACAGATTGCCCACCTTCGCGAAAACTATGGCTTCTCACAAGCTCATGCAAATGCCTTGGTTATGTATTCCCGGGGATCGCAATCTTCTAAACGATATGAAACACCTGCCCAATACTTTAAAACTTTAGATCCAAAGCAGGCCACAAAAGTTCGGGCGATCTTCAAAGCAATAACCTCGAAGTTTCCCAATCTTGAACTTGTAATTGCCTGGAATCAACCAATGCTAAAACTTGGTGATCACTATGTTTTTGGCCTTTCTACCGCTAAGAACCACATCTCATTTGCTCCCTGGAGTCAGGATGTTTTAGAACAATTTAGGCCCAGGATGAAGGACCTTGATGTCAAGAAAAAGACAATCAGTGTTCCAAATGATTGGAATGTTGATGAGAAGTTACTACAGGCAATTGTTAAGGCCAGAATTGCTGAGACTAAATAACTACCTAAGCTTCTACATTTTGAGAGTAAAAAAGACGGAATTACAGAGCTTAGGCGGCTAACCGCTAGTGATTTATCAGAAAATCACCCCTATTATTAACCCGTCGATTTAGCTCAGATCCATGATCTTCAATCTTCTAGGTTCGAAGGGGTGATGTCGCTAATGCCAAATGAAAACTATGACTTTTATAGCGATGATCCAATTGAGGAATCTTCGAACCCGGTAAGGCGCAAGTTCAAGTCTATTTTTGCACTTCTTCTACTTCTGGTTGGTGGAACATATTTTGTCCAAACAACCCTAGCTGCAAATATCTCATTGAACTCCAGTTCCCCTATTGAGTTTGGTCAGGGCATCACTGCTACCGTCGCATGTTCGGGAAGTGAATCAATCACAATAATTCCACAAAATTCTTTTGTGAATGTAAGCGGTGCAGGTGATTTCTACTTCTCTGGAATTAAGGCCAGTGGAATACCAGCAGGCTGCACTGGAAAGTTGTTATCTTTTAGCGCCTACGCGAATACTGGATCAAGTGCGTTAGCAATTTTTAATGGGACTTCAACAACCTTTGAGATAACTCCGACAGGTAGTTCGTTTACAACTTTAAATTCTGGTGTAACTCTAGGCGAACTAACTTCCACTAGCTTTACAGTAACTTTTGATACTCCAGTCCAATTGGCTTCTGTAGTAGCGAAATTGACCGCACAGAGCGCCATTGATGCGAATTATTCAAATATGGGAAGCATCAGTTTTGCTGCTGCAGATTCTCTTGGCGTTGCTTCAATGACAGCAATTGGAACAAGTCCATACACCGCAGAAATGTGGGTTAAGTTAACAACCGCTCATACAAGTTCAGGGCTTATTCTTTCTGGCAGTAGCTCACTCTCTGTTTACATCGAACCGGCGAGAAATGAAATCAGAATCGAAAAATGGCTCGTGGGTACCGGAAGGCAGATTTTTTACGTTCCTACTCTCTCTCTGAACACCTGGTATCACATCGCTGTTGTTCGTGATAGTTCCAATAGAACCCAATTATTCTTGAATGGAACAAAGAGCACTAATGCTCACGTGACTGATTCAAGCGATTACACCGGGGCTGTAAGTGGAATCTTCGCAAACGGCGCTGGTGGAGAATTAATCGGAAAATTAAGCAATCTTCGAATCACAAACACCGCTGTCTATAATCCAACGGCCTCAACAATTGCAGTGCCGACATCACCTTTAACCGCAATTGCCGGAACCCTAGTGCTGCTAAATACAACAAGATCTAATCCATTCGTAGATTCTTCAAGTTCTCCGCTAACTGTTACTACTTCAGGCACGCCAAGCTCTTCAAGCGAGAACCCGTTTAACTAATAATTAGATTAAGCGTCGATCCGATCGCGAGCGATATCTGCAGTTGAAATAAATTCTTTACGAGGTGCTACTTCGTTGCCCATCAGCAGTTCGAACATCGCTTCTGCGGCGGAGGCATCCTTCATCGTGATTCGACGTAAGGTGCGATGTGCTGGGTCCATAGTGGTCTCGCGAAGTTGATCTGCATCCATCTCGCCCAAACCTTTGTAACGTTGGATTGGTTCTTTCCAGCGTTTTCCAGCTTTAGTTAAATCTGCAGTCATCTTCTTCATCTCATCATCAGAATATGTGTAATGAACTTCCCCACGCTTTCCACCAATAACTTCAATTCGGTGAAGTGGTGGCATTGCCGCAAAGACTCGGCCATCTTCAATCAGCGGACGCATGTAACGTGAAAGCAGAGTTAGAAGCAGGCAGCGAATATGTGCGCCATCGACATCTGCATCTGACATCAGAATAATTCGGCCATATCTTGTGTCATCCAGAGTAAATGATCGGCCAGAGCCCGCACCGATTACTTGAATAATTGATGCGCATTCATTGTTCTCAAGCATCTGAGAAAGTGATGCTTTCTGAACGTTCAAAATCTTTCCGCGAATCGGCAGGATGGCCTGGAACTCGGAATTTCGCGCTGCTTTTGCTGTGCCAAGTGCTGAGTCGCCCTCGACGATGTAAAGCTCGGTGCGATCGGTGTCATCAGAGCGACAATCGGAAAGCTTTGTTGGAAGTGATGAACTCTCTAGTGCGTTTTTACGGCGTTGAATATCTTTATGGGCACGAGCCGAAATTCTGGTTCTAGATGCTCCTGCAACTTTCTCAAGAATCATCTTGCCAGTGGCTTTATCAATTCGTTTTGTTGTTGCAAAGAACTTCTTCATCTCTTCAGCAACAACGGCTGAAACGATTTTGGTTGCGGCGGCAGTTCCTAATACTTCTTTGGTCTGGCCTTCAAATTGTGGTTCTGACATTCGAACTGTTACGACCGAGGTAAGACCCTCTAGAACGTCATCTTTAATTACATCTGCTTCATTATTCTTTAAAGTCTTTGTGGCACGAAGTGCATCATTGAAGGCTTTGGTAATTGCACGTTCGAAGCCTTGAACGTGAGTTCCACCCTTTGGTGTTGAAATAATATTTACAAAGCTCGACATCGTGTTGTCATAACCATTGCCCCATTGCAGTGCAATGTCGACGTCCATCTCACGATTAACTTCAGTTGGCATCATGTGTCCTTTTTCATCAAGGACTGGAACGGTTTCGGTGTATTCACCGGATCCGGTTAAACGGATAACTTCTCCGATTGGATCGTCAGGGCGGAGGAAAGAACAGAACTCAGAGATTCCACCTTTGTGGAAGAACTTCTCCGTTGTCTTGGTCTTCGTCCGATTGTCATTAACGATAAGAGTTAGGCCAGGAACCAGGTAGGAAGTTTGACGTGCGCGAGCGTAAATTTCTTCAATTGCGAGTTCGGCCTCTTTTAAGAAAATCTGACGATCGGCCCACCACTTAATTCTTGTGCCAGTAACTTTTGCACTAACTTTTCCGATTACGCGAAGTCCAGAGCTTTCAGTAAATGGCGCCTTTGGTCCATCGCCATCAAAAATTCCTGCGTTGCCGCGCTGGAATGACATCCAATAAATTTTTCCGTTGCGATCTACTTCAACATCAAGTCGTGATGCAAGTGCGTTAACAACAGATGCACCTACTCCGTGCAATCCGCCAGAAGCTGCATAGGACCCGCCACCAAATTTTCCACCGGCGTGCAACTTGGTCATAACAACTTCAACACCAGTAAGTCCGGTCTTCGGTTCTTTATCTACTGGGATTCCGCGACCATCGTCATGAACTTCTACTGAGCCATCTGACTCCAGATTAATTTCAATATTTTTGCAATGTCCGGCGAGTGATTCATCTACCGAGTTATCAATAATTTCCCAGAGACAGTGCATGAGTCCGCGGGAATCTGTTGTTCCGATATACATACCTGGACGTTTGCGAACTGCATCGAGGCCTTCTAATACGGCGAGATCTTTGGCGTTATAGCCATTGTCTGTTGTTGATGCAAGATCGTCGGTAGCCACGGAGATGAAGGTTATCTTGTCGACACACAATTTCTCGGTTGATTGCAAGCACTTTGCAGGAAAATATAAATTCAGGGCATTTACAGGAAATTATCTGCGATTTATGACACGCCCGAGCGTAAAAATAGATATTTTAACGAGCGGGGAATAAACGATTCGTGGTTTGATGTTCCCCTAACCAAGAGCAAGAACAAGAACCTAAGGAGCGAAATGACCGAGCAACTGATTCTCGAAACCACACCGCTCAATGCTGTCGATCGTTGCGATCGCTGCGGAGCCCAGGCTTACGTTCGTGCAGTAATGCTAAATGGTGGCGAGCTCTTGTTCTGCGGACATCACGCAAAAGAATATGCTGAAAAGCTAAAGCCAGTTGTAAAAGAAATTCAGGATGAAACTGCGAAATTAACCGCAGTCTCTTCCAACAATAACTAATTTAGTTATTTAACTCTTAATCCAAATAATCGCGCAGGACTTGTGAACGCGATGGATGGCGAAGTTTTGACATCGTCTTAGATTCAATCTGTCGAATCCGCTCACGTGTGACGCTGTAAACCTTACCGATTTCATCAAGTGTCTTTGGTTGGCCATCGGTTAATCCAAAGCGCATCTTCACTACCCCAGCTTCGCGCTCGGATAACGTTCCAAGAACTGAATGAAGTTGTTCTTGAAGCAATGTAAACGAAACTGCATCAGCAGGAACGATTGCTTCGGAGTCTTCGATTAAATCTCCGAACTCAGAATCGCCTTCTTCGCCGAGAGGTGTGTGAAGTGAGATTGGTTCGCGACCATACTTCTGAACTTCCACAACTTTTTCAGGGGTCATATCAAGTTCTTTAGCGAGCTCTTCTGGAGTCGGTTCGCGACCAAGATCTTGAAGCATCTGGCGTTGAACACGGGCAAGTTTGTTAATGACTTCAACCATGTGAACCGGAATACGAATTGTGCGGGCCTGGTCTGCCATCGCGCGAGTAATTGCTTGGCGAATCCACCAGGTTGCATAAGTTGAGAACTTATAACCCTTTGTGTAGTCGAACTTTTCAACTGCACGAATAAGACCCAAGTTTCCTTCTTGAATTAGATCCAAGAACAACATGCCTCGACCGGTGTAACGCTTTGCAAGTGAGACCACAAGACGAAGGTTTGCTTCAAGTAAGTGATTCTTTGCGCGCTTTCCATCAAGCACTAATTGCTCGAGTTCGCGCTTATATTTCTTATCGATTTTCTTCTCGTGCTTAATGATTTCTTCGGCAAAAAGTCCGGCTTCTACGCGAAGGGAAAGGTCTACTTCCATCTCAGCATTTAGGAGTGGAACGCGGCCAATAAGTTTTAGGTAATCCTTAACTGGGTCAGCTGTAGCACCTGCAGTTAAAACAGTCTGGACTGGTGCGTCATCTTCTTCAGAATCCTTGATGGTAAATGCGTTCTCTTCGTTCTGTGATTCTTCAGCGACGTTTACGACGCGAATTTCACTCTCTTTTTCCTCTTCGATAATCTCTTTTACTTCTTCAACTAGGGTTTCGAGATCTTCTAATTCAATCTCTTCTAGCTCGACTTCTTCGCCATCAATCTTGGTAACGATTGGCTTTCCTGGCTTACCTTCGACAACTGGCTTAACGCCTAGAGCAGCAAGGCGCTTAGCTTCAAGTTCGGCCTTGGTCGGAAATAATTTCTTGCCAGAAGTAGCAGGTGCTGATTTCTTTGCGCCTTTATTTGCTTCGGCTAATTTCATGGCCTCTAGTTCAGCTTTAGTTGGAAAGCGACGAGGTCCAGCAGACTTCTTAACAATTTTCTTTGACTTCTTTGGTGCAGCTTTCTTCGCAGTCTTTTTGACAGCAAATTTTTTCGCTACAACTTTTTTAGTCGCGGCTTTTTTCACTGTCTTCTTACTACTAGCGCCATTTTTTTGCGCACGAATTCCAGCCACAATTCATCCTTTGGTTTGCCTGGCCTCTCTTCGGACCAGCGAAACTTGCTTGGCTATATTATAAATTGTCCACAGGCATTTATGCACATCGCAAAACGCTTGGCCCCAGAGAGTATTTCTGCCCTTATTTGCTGGAATTGCCCTTTAGCCCAATTGCGAGCGCATCTCGGAGCACACTTCCTACGGCTTCGACCTCAATAAGGAAGCCGTCGTGGCCAAATGGTGAGGAAATCGTCACCAAAGGCAGGGCGGTTGGGGTTAATTCCACAATCTCTTCCTGCAAACGTGGCCAGAAGAGTCGATCCGAATCAATTGAAATTACTACGACCGGAATCTTTACCGTTGAAAGCGCCTCCGCGACTCCCCCGCGGTCTCGGCCTACGTCGTGGGAATTCATGGCTTCAGTAAGAGCGATATAGGTATTGGCATCAAAGCGCTTAGCCAACTTGTTTGCTTGGTGGTCTAAATACGATTCAACTGCGTATCGACCGGTGTCATCGCCCTGCAGTTCGCGACCAAAGCGCACATCCATTTCGGTCTCGGTTCGGTAGGTTAAATGGGCAATTCGACGAGCGATTCCCATTCCCTCGGTTGGACCTTGGTTCTGTTCGTAATAATCACCATTGTTGAAATGTGGGTCAGATTTAATTGCCCTGATTTGGATTGAAGCTGCACCAATCTGATCGCCCGTTGCAACGGCTGAAGAACCAATTGTACAGATTGCATTAACGCGAGTCGGATGCGAGATCGCCCATTCAAGTGCGCGCATTCCACCAAGTGATGGACCTACAGCCAATAAATAATTTGAAATTCCGAGCGCATCAGTCAGTGCTAATTCGGCAGCGACCATGTCGCGAATCGTCACTGTTGGAAATCTAGAACCCCAACGCTTTCCATCTGGTGCAAGTGATGAAGGTCCGGTGCTGCCCTGACATCCGCCAATAACATTTGGGCAGATCACAAAATATTTATCAGTATCAAGTGGCAGACCTGGGCCAATCATCGAAGGCCACCATCCAGGAACATCGGACCAACCAGTTAGTGCATGGTTGACCAAAATTGCATTGTTGCCCTCGGCGTTTAGCTTGCCCCAACTTTGATAAGCAATAGTTGTATCAAGAAGTTTTTCGCCAGATTCAAGCTCAAGGCCACCGATTTTTAGGAATTGCC
>JBILDT010000039.1:0-7916 GCA_044352485.1 Candidatus Nanopelagicaceae bacterium | reverse complement strand
TACTTGTTCAAAACCTTCCGGCATATGCGTAATGGTTTCGGTATAGATTCCCTCGTCATCAAATTGCGGAACATGAATCAAAATCTCGCCATCAACTCGGTTCAATACCGCGCGGCCTTGAGGCTTTGCATCTTCAAGTGCCAAGTAAGTTTCGGTTACCGCATTTTCGATTGCGCTAATCATCTTTTCTAGCGGAATTTCTTTCTCAATTGTTAGCGCAATTAGCGCAGCAACATCTACGCTCATTTGAATTCAATCTCTAAAACTGCGCGCTTGATATCTTCGAAGGAAACCTTCTGGTCCCCTACTAAAACAGTAGTCTCTGTGGCTTCTCCAATTCGACCTTGGATATCTTGGCCGCTGGTCATTGTGATTTTTACTAAGCGATCGAAATTCTTGCGCCAATGCCGTGGCTTTGTTAGCGGGCGATCGATGCCTGGAGACGTAACTTCTAGGGTGAAAGCGCTATCGCCAAGTTCTTCCAGAGTTTCGATAACCTCAGAAATTTCTTTTGTGACTGCAGTTATTTGATCTAAATTTAAGTGGGAGTCGCTGTCGACAATAACTGTAAGGATTTTTACCTTGCCGGCGCTCGTGATTGTTAGCTCTTCTAAGTAATTTCCAGATGCTTCAATAATTGGCCTGATAGCGGCGCTGATGTCCTCGTTCAATGGCATATCCAAAAGCCTTTCTCAATATTAAGTTCTAATTAGCGAACCAATCATAACCCACTTTTGCGATCAAAATTGTCGTCACTACTAAAAACACTTTTCGCACCAATGGAGAGCCACCGCGGATAGCAAGTCTCGATCCAATAATTGCGCCAATTACATTTGCGATGGCTAGTGCAAGTCCCAACTTCCACCAGATATGGCCAGTTAGTTGGAAGGAGATTATGGCGCCAAGATTGGTGGCAATATTTATGAATTTTGCGGTTGCTGATGCTTTAAGGAATGCGTAGCCGACCAATCCAACTAGAAGGAAAACTAGGAAGGTTCCAGTCCCCGGGCCAAAGATGCCATCGTAGAAACCAATGGTTAAACCCAGGGCAAAAACTATTTGATGGCGCTGGCGCTGCGTGAATTTAAGTTTCTCACTAATCCCAAGCTCTGGCTTACGCCAGGTATAGATTGCTACCGAAATCAGTAGAAAAATGATTAGTGGGCGAAAAACTGATGTAGGAAAAGAGCTAGCAAGTCTGGCTCCCAGTGCTGAGCCGAAAAACGCTGGCAACGCCATATATAAGGTTAATTTCAAATCTGGTTTTACAGTTCTAAAGTAATTTGCAGCCGCAGTGGTTGTTCCAAAGATAGAAATAACTTTATTTGTTCCAAGAATCGTAGGAATTGGCTTCTCGGCAATTCCGATTAAAAGGGCCGGTAATTGGATTAAACCGCCACCACCCGCGACTGCATCTACGAAGCCAGCAAAACCGGCAGCAATCACCAGAAATACAATGGTTTCAATTCCCATTTAATTATGAATTAAGGACCCTTGAAGTTATTTCAGTAACTGCTTTCAATAATTCAATCTCGGTCTTTTCACCGGTTCGACGAACTCGAAATTCAACTTTCCCTTCAGAAAGCGCTTTGCCAACAATTACAATAAATGGAATTCCGATTAATTCTGCATCTTTGAATTTAACTCCGGCACTTGCATCTGGGCGATCATCAAACATTACCCGCAAGCCCTTCTCCTCTAAATCTTCGGCCAGAGTTAGGGCGGCCTTAAATACTTCGGCTTCTTTGCCGGTGGCAACAATATGAATATCTGCAGGTGCGATTTCACGTGGCCAATTCAAGCCAATCTCATCATGTGTCTGTTCTGCGATAGCTGCAACCGCGCGCGATACACCAATTCCATAAGAACCCATTGTTACAACTTGGGATTTACCGTTCTGATCTAAAACAGTTAGATCAAGTGCCTGGGCATATTTGCGACCCAGCTGGAAGATATGACCAATTTCAATTGCTCGGTCAATTACAACAGGAGTTTCACACTTTGGGCAGAGATCTCCAGCGCGAACTTCTGCCGCTTCTAAATACTTTTCAACTTTAAAATCACGTTCATTTGTTACAAAGCGAGCATGTGTATCTTTTTTATTTGCTCCAGTAATCCAATGAGATCCCGGTGTGATTCTTGGATCGGCATAAAGAGTTACACCAAGTTTATTTGCGTCTTGGGGTCCGACATATCCTTTGACTAGTCCTGGAAACTTTGCAAAGTCGGCATCTTCAAACAATCGCAGTTCTTGCACACCTGGCAGATTTGCTTGGAGCCTCTTCAAATCAACTTCACGATCTCCTGGAACCAGAACTGATATTGCTTTTTCATCCGCCATCAGCAGAACATTCTTGAGAGTGTCCGAAGCTTTATGACCTGGACCAAATTTTGTATTCAAAAGGTCTACTAGTGAATCAATTGTTGGAGTATTAGGAGAATCAAACTCTTCTATTGCGGCTGGTGCACTTCCCGAATAGGCAGGAACTTTTGTGACCATAGCTTCAACATTTGCAGCGTAACCACATTTGTTGCAGAGAACATAGGTATCTTCACCAGTTGTGCAAGGTGCTAAGAATTCTTCAGAACCTGAGCCACCCATTGCACCTGATACCGCAGACACGATGTTGTATTTAAGTCCGAGGCGATCAAATGTCTTGATGTAAGCATCGCGATGCTTGTTGTAAGAAGCAATTAACCCTGCATCATCAATATCAAAGGAATACGAATCCTTCATGACAAATTCTCGGCCCCGAATAATTCCACTTCTTGGTCTGGTTTCATCACGGAATTTAGTTTGGATTTGATAAATTGAAAGAGGTAAATCTTTGTAAGAGGAATACTCGCCCTTCACCATCAAGGTAAACATCTCTTCGTGTGTTGGCCCTAAGAGATAATCGTTTCCTCTACGGTCCTGCAACCGAAATAGATCAGATCCGTATTCATCCCAACGATTTGTTTTCTCATATGGTTCGCGCGGTAGAAGCGCTGGGAAATGAACTTCTTGAAATCCCGCAGCATCCATCTCTTCGCGAATTACGCGTTCAATATTGCGATAAGTTAAATAGCCAAGTGGCAACCAGGAGTAAACACCGGCGGCGATTCGGCGAACATATCCCGCGCGAACCAATAATCGATGGCTTGCTACTTCAGCATCTGCTGGATCATCGCGAAGCGTGCGCAGAAGCAGGGTAGACATTTTCAACATGGGCGTACCCTACCGAACTTACTTAGCAGTTACGGTTGGTGCTCCACTTTCAACACCAGCAGCTTCCATTTCTTCGGCTAACCGCATTGCTTCCTCGATGAGAGTTTCAACAATTTGGCTCTCGGGAACAGTTTTAATTACTTGGCCCTTCACAAATATCTGGCCCTTGCCATTTCCGGATGCGACCCCAAGATCAGCTTCTCGTGCTTCACCTGGCCCGTTAACAACGCAACCCATAACTGCAACACGAAGTGGAACTGTCATTCCTTGTAACCCTGCTTGAACTTTTTCAGCCAAGGTATAAACATCAACTTGGGCGCGACCACAAGATGGACAAGAAACAATCTCTAACTTACGTTGGCGAAGATTTAGTGATTCAAGAATTGAGATTCCAACCTTTACTTCTTCAACAGGTGGTGCAGAGAGCGATACTCGAATTGTGTCGCCGATTCCTTCAGCCAATAAAATTCCAAACGCAGTCGCAGATTTAATTGTTCCCTGGAAGATTGGTCCGGCCTCAGTAACTCCAAGGTGCAATGGATAATCACATTTGCTTGCAAGTAGTCGGTAGGCCTGAACCATTGTTACGGGGTCGTGATGTTTAACTGAGATTTTAATATCGCTAAATCCATGCTCTTCAAAGAGCGATGCTTCCCAGAGCGCTGATTCGGCAAGAGCTTCCGGAGTTGCCTTTCCATATTTAGCAAGAAGTCTTGGATCAAGTGAGCCAGCATTTACGCCAATTCGAATTGGAATGCCTGCATCTCCCGCAGCTTTAGCGACCTCTTTAACCTTGTCATCAAACTGCTTAATATTTCCTGGATTTACTCGGACTGCAGCGCAACCAGCATCGATGGCTGCAAAGATATATTTTGGCTGAAAGTGAATATCTGCAATTACTGGAATCTGTGACTTCTTTGCAATCTGCGAGAGCGCATCGGCATCATCTTGACTAGGCACTGCAACTCGAACAATTTGGCAACCAGATGCAGTTAATTCTGCGATCTGTTGCAGAGTTGCATTCACATCCGAAGTAAGAGTTGTGCACATTGATTGCACGCTTACTGGGGCATCGCCACCAACTAGGACACTTCCAACTTTAAGCTGCTTACTCTTGCGACGAGGCGCCAGCGTCGGCGGAGGTGTGCTTGGCATTCCGAGATTTACCATGGTTACATCCTAGATTATTGATAGATGTTTATTGGATTGAAAATATCAGCCGTGAGCAGAAGTAGAGATAGAACTGCTAAGAGTGCAAATACCGCAAGGGTGAGCGGGAGTAATTTCTCAACATCAATGGCGGGTGGTGGGCTGAGCTTCCGTCTTTTTGCATTAAATCTCCGGATACCGTCAACTATTGCAACTGCCATGTGGCCACCATCGAGTGGCAACAAAGGAAGGAGATTGAAAACACCTACGAAGATATTAAGGCTAGCGATAATAATTAAGAAGGTTGCAACCTTCTCCCGTGATTCCAGCGATGGCTCGCTAGCAGTCTGGGCGCTAACACGAGCAACACCAACTACCCCAACTAGCCCTTGAGGATCGCGCTCTTCGTTGCCGAAAGTTTGACGAAAGAGTGCCGGAATTTTCGTTGGGAGTGCGAATAGCGAGGTGACGCTGTTCTGCAATAAATCTCCAGTTATCCGTACGCTAGTTGAGACTGCCTTTATTGGGCTCTCTTTCTTGGTTCCCAACTCATTGATGATTCCTAAATAGCCAATCTCTCTTCCATTAAGAGTGCGAGCAGCTGGTGTTACTGGAATCAATAACCGCTCACCATTTCGCATAACCGCAATAATTACCTCTTTGCGAGCCGACTCGCGAATTATTTCTGTGTAGTCAGCCCAATTATCAGATTCCTCGCCATTGATTGAGATGACTTCATCGCCCGCCATAAAACCTGCAGCCTTAGCTGGGGTTGGTATTGAGGTTGCGGTGCAATTTGAATCAAAAGTTCCGGTTGAAGAATTTGATACGCATGGGACCACTTGATCAATAGTTTTTGTTACTGCTGTTACACCAACACCTGAAAATAGAATTACTAATATTAAAAAGCCCAATACGAAGTGTAGAAATGAACCGGCCCCTAGAACGATTAGCCTTTTTGGAACTGAGGCTAGGTAGAAAGCTCGATGCTTATCAGCTTCTGGCAACTCTTCATTTACTGACATTCCTGAAATTCGACAGTAACCGCCGGCAGGAATTGCCTTGATGCCAAATTCGGTTTCACCTCGTTGGAATGACCAGATTCTGCTTCCAAAACCGAGGAAGAATTCAGTTACCCGCATATGGAATTTCTTCGCAGTTAAATAGTGGCCAGCTTCATGGACCATAACTGAAAAGAGAAGTGCAACCACAAAGGCTAATACCCCGAGAATACCTAGACCTGGAAAATTCACTTGCGCTCCTGAACTAATTGATTGGCTAGAACTCTTGCATCATCCTCGATGGCACTGACATCAGAGAGCGATCCTATTGTTATAGGTGAGTTCCCGCCCAATTTTTGAACTGTAGCGTCGACCACATCAACTATTTTCACAAATGGAATAGCCCCATTGATAAATGCTTCTACTGCAACTTCATTCGCTGCATTAAAAATTGCTGGTAATCCACCACCAAGTTCGCCACATCTGCGTGCAAGATCAACTGCTGGGAACTTCGCGCTATCGATTGGCATGAATTCCCAACTCTGCTTTGTGCTCCAATCAATTGGCGCAGTTGCCTTTGAAACTCTATTAGTGCCAGAAATCGCGTATGCAATCGGCCCCTTCATATTTGGTGGACTCGCCTGTGCGATTGTGGAGCCATCAATAAATTCGACCATTGAATGAACTACAGATTGTGGGTGAATCACTGCAGATATCTTTGAGTATGGAAGATCAAAGAGATAGTGCGCTTCGATAATTTCTAAGCCTTTATTCATTAGAGTCGCCGAGTTGATTGTTACAACTGGACCCATAGACCAGGTCGGATGATTCAGCGCATCAGCAACTGAAATATCTGATAAGTCATTGCGATCTCTAAATGGACCACCGCTAGCTGTCAAAATAACTTGCTTAACCTCGGAGGCTTTTCCACTTAGGAAACATTGATACAAAGCAGAATGTTCGGAGTCGACGGGAATTATTTGATCTCGCCCGAAGGCCATCACTAAATCGCCACCAGCAACAAGTGACTCTTTATTTGCGAGCGCAACTTTATTTCCCACAGAGAGTGCGGCAAGAGTTGGACCAAGCCCAATAGATCCAGAAATTCCATTCAAAACAATGTCGCACGCAATCGCTGCAATTTCGGATGAACTCTTTGCGCCATCAATTATTTCAGTCTTGCTTGTTCCGCTAAGCATCTGGGTTAAAGTCTCGCGATTACCTGTGGTCCCAACAACTGGAACTGAGAATCGTTTTGCCTGGTCTGCCAATAGTTGTAAGTTTGAAGATCCGGCAGCCAGCGCTACGACTCGAAATTTATCTGGATTGGCTTCAACTATTTCAAGTGCCTGGACCCCGATAGATCCAGTTGAGCCAAGAATTACTAGATCCACTAAGTCGATTTGGTTGGGCACTTCCCCATTCTCCTATATCGGAAGTGAAAATGAGTAAAACATTTGCCTCAGATAGACTGAGTCCATGACTACCGGCCCAAATATTCCGCAAGAACGTCGCCTGATAACAGCAATCCCAGGACCAAAATCACAGGAGATTATCAAAAGGCGCAATGAAGCAGTATCGGCATCACTTGGAATGGCGATTCCAGTTGTCGTTGAAAAAGCTGGTGGCGGAGTAATTGTTGATGTCGACGGCAATTCAATTATTGATATGGGTGCTGGAATCGCTGTAGTAAATGTTGGAAATAGCGCAGATCGAGTAGTTGAAAATGTGATTAGCCAAGTCAAAGCCTTTACTCACACATGTTTCATGATTGCGCCTTACCTTGGGTATATCGAAGTCTGCGAAGCCCTTAATAGATTGACACCAGGAACACATAAGAAGAAATCAGTTCTATTAAATTCCGGTGCTGAGGCTGTTGAAAATGCAATCAAAATTGCTCGCGCATATACCAAGCGCCAAGCTGTGGTCGTATTCGAACATGGATATCACGGCCGGACAAATTTAACGATGGCAATGACTGCAAAGAGCATGCCTTACAAAGAGGGCTTTGGACCATTTGCTAGTGAGATTTATCGGATGCCTATGGCTTATCCATTTAGATTTAATGGCGATGCAGCTAATTGCGCAGCTCAGACTCTCGAAGAAGTAACTCATAAAATTGAGAAGGAAATTGGCGCTAGGAACGTTGCAGCGATTGTTATTGAACCAATTCAAGGCGAAGGTGGATTCATTGTTCCACCGAAGGGCTTTCTTCCTGGGCTCGCTAGCTTTGCTAAAGAAAATGGCATCGTATTTGTTGCAGATGAAGTTCAAACTGGTTTTGGTCGTACCGGAAAGATGTTTGCTGTTGAACATGAGAACGTTGATGCCGATCTGATTACGACCGCTAAGGGAATTGCGGGCGGCTTCCCACTCGCCGGCGTAACTGGTCGAGCAGAAATCTTAGATTCAGTTCATGCCAGCGGACTCGGTGGAACCTTTGGCGGAAATCCAGTCGCATGTGCTGCAGCACTCGGTGCGATTGCAACTATTGAAGAAGAAAAATTAGTTGATCGCGCAAATTTAATTGGCAAAATTATGGGTGATGCCTTACGGAA
>JBILDT010000038.1:0-7946 GCA_044352485.1 Candidatus Nanopelagicaceae bacterium | reverse complement strand
TTTCCAGTTACGCCCTTATCTTTTCCGGCAATAACAAGGACTTCATCGCCCTTCTTAAGTTTCAAAAGCTTTGCCATTTTTTATAGCACCTCCGGAGCAAGGGAAATAATCTTCATGAACTTCTTGTCGCGAAGTTCGCGAGCAACTGGTCCGAAGATACGAGTGCCGCGTGGTTCGCCATCCGCTTTTAGGATAACTGCAGCATTCTCATCAAATTTAATATATGAACCATCAGGACGACGGTTCTCCTTAACGGTGCGAACGATGACAGCCTTTACGACTTCACCCTTCTTTACTTGACCGCCAGGAATTGCATCTTTAACAGAGCAAACAATGATGTCGCCGATTCCGGCGTAGCGTCGTGAGGAACCACCGAGAACACGAATACAAAGGAGTTCCTTTGCACCGGTGTTATCCGCGACTCGAAGTCTGGATTCTTGTTGAATCATTTTTCAGTGTCCCCTTACTTAGCCTTCTCGAGAATTTCAACAACGCGCCAACGCTTTGTAGCTGATAGCGGACGTGTTTCCATCAAGAGAACGCGATCGCCAATACCGGCGCTGTTGTTCTCGTCATGTGCCTTCAATTTATGAGTACGAGTCATAACTTTTGAATACATGGCGTGCTTGACCTGGTTTTTAATTTCGACAACGACAGTTTTATCCATCTTGTCTGAAGTTACGATGCCTTCGCGAGTTTTACGGAAGCCACGAGCTTCTTCTGTATTAGAAGATGTCATGCTGCGCCTCCAATTCCTAATTCACGTTCACGCAAGATTGTGTAAATCCGCGCAATCTCTTTACGAACAGCGGTCAGGCGACCGTGGCTCTCAAGTTGGCCAGTAGCTGCTTGGAATCGAAGGTTGAAGAGTTCTTCCTTTGACTCACGCAACTTGTTAGTAAGTTCTTCGCTGGAAAGAGCGCGTAGCTCTTCAGTTGTAACGATATTTGCCATTAGAACTCCTCACGACGAACTACTCGGCACTTCATTGGAAGCTTGTGAATCGCACGAGTCATTGCCTCGGTAGCGATATCTTCTGTAACACCAGAGATTTCAAACATAACGCGACCTGGCTTTACGTTTGCAATCCACCATTCTGGAGAACCCTTACCGGAACCCATACGAGTTTCAGCTGGCTTCTTTGTTAATGGACGATCTGGATAAATATTGATCCAAACTTTTCCACCGCGCTTGATATGACGAGTCATAGCAATACGTGCAGCTTCAATTTGGCGGTTAGTTACGTAAGCAGGTTCAAGAGCTTGAATACCGAAGTCGCCGAATGCAACAACAGTTCCGCCCTTTGACTTTCCACCGCGCTTTGGGTGGTGTTGCTTACGGTGCTTAACTTTGCGTGGAATTAACATTTTTAAGCCTCGCCTCCTTCTGCTGGAGCTGCTGGAGCTGCTGGTGTTTCTGATGAAGAAGCAGCTTCTGCGGCACGAGATTCAACAGTTGAAGTTGTAACTTCACCACGAGGTGCGCGTGGTGCACGTGAACCACCGCGAGATGGTTTTGGTGCACGAGCTGCTGCAAGTGCAGCTGCTGCGCGCTCTGCGCGAGATTCAATAACTTCACCCTTGTAGATCCAAACCTTTACACCCAAGCGACCGAAAGTCGTGTGTGCTTCGTAGAATCCGTAATCGATATCTGCGCGAAGTGTGTGAAGCGGAACGCGACCTTCACGGTAGAACTCGGAGCGAGACATTTCTGCGCCACCAAGACGACCACCGCATTGAACACGAATACCTTGCGCGCCAGCCTTTAGAGCGGTCTGCATTGACTTACGCATTGCGCGACGGAAAGAAACACGAGCTGCTAATTGTTCTGCGATTCCTTGCGCAACTAATTGAGCATTTGTCTCAGGGTTCTTAACTTCAAGAATATTTAATTGAACTTGCTTGCCGGTTAGCTTTTCAAGCTTCTCACGAATCTTGTCAGCTTCGGTTCCGCGACGTCCAATAACAATTCCTGGACGAGCAGTGTGTAGATCGATACGGACGCGTTCGCGAGTACGTTCGATTTCGATATGTGAAACACCGGCGCGCTCCATGCCCTTAGACATTGTGCGACGGATTTCAATATCTTCTTTTACATAATCCTTATATAGCTTCTCGGCATACCAACGTGATTTGAATTCAGTTGTGATACCAAGGCGGAAGCCGTGGGGGTTTACTTTTTGACCCATTTATTCGGCCTTCCCTTCTTTAGCAACTGCTTTTTTAGCAGGGGCTTTCTTTGCAGGAGCCTTTTTAGCTGCTGCCTTCTTAGTTGTTGAAGCTACTGGAGCTGCTGTTTCGGTTGCAGGTGCTGCAACTTCCTTAACAACTGGAGCATGCTTTACAACTTTGCCTTTTTTAGCAGGACCATTTGATCGGTAGTTACGATCATCAGATACAACAAAAGTGATTGTTGATGTTCGCTTGCGAATTGTGAATCCGCGACCTTGTGCACGTGGACGGAAGCGCTTCAATGTGAAACCTTCATCAACTAGTGCTTCTGCAACCCAAAGTTCTGAAGCATCACGTAGTGATGGATTCTTCGCCTTAGCATTTGCAACGGCTGATGCAAGAAGTGTGTAAAGCTCGCCAGCAACTTCCTGGTTAGCAAACTTCAAAGTTGTTAGTGCAGTGTCTGCGCGCTCACCACGAACGATGTTTACAACGCGACGTGCCTTCTGAGGTGTTGTGCGAGTTTCGCGAAGGATCGCGCGCGCAACTAATGCGGTTTCGGTATTAGCCACGAGCAGCCCTCGCATCCGTCTTTACGTGTCCCTTGAAGGTACGAGTTGGTGAGAATTCACCGAGCTTGTGACCGATCATGGCATCTGTGATGAAAACTGGAACGTGCTTGCGACCATCATGAACTGCGATGGTGTGACCAATCATTGATGGAGTGATCATTGAACGGCGTGACCAAGTTTTAATAACGTTCTTGGTATTCGCTGCATTCTGAGCATCCACCTTCTTAACAAGATGACCGTCCACGAATGGACCCTTTTTTAAACTACGTGGCATTTGTAAGGCTCCTTATCGTTTCTTGTTCGACTTGCGACGGCGGACAATCATTTGGTCACTCGCTTTTTTCTTGCGAGTACGGCCTTCCGGCTTACCCCAAGGTGAAACTGGGTGACGTCCACCAGAAGTTTTACCTTCACCACCACCGTGTGGGTGGTCAACAGGGTTCATAACAACACCGCGAACTGTTGGGCGAATTCCCAGCCAACGCTTACGGCCTGCTTTTCCATAATTAATATTTGATTGTTCTGCGTTTCCAACTTCACCAACAGTTGCGCGGCAACGAACATCAACATTGCGAATTTCACCAGATGGCATACGAAGTTGTGCGTATGGACCTTCTTTAGCTGCAAGTTGAACTGATGCACCAGCAGAACGAGCAATCTTTGCTCCGCCACCTGGGCGAAGTTCGATTGCGTGAATCATTGTTCCAACTGGAATGTTGCGCAGTGGCAAGTTATTTCCAGGCTTGATATCTGCAGATGGACCGTTTTCGATCGCATCGCCTTGGCTCAATTTATTTGGTGCAATGATGTAACGCTTTTCGCCATCTGCATAGTGCAGAAGTGCAATACGAGCTGTGCGGTTTGGGTCGTATTCGATATGTGCAACCTTTGCTGGAATGCCATCTTTATCGTTACGTAGGAAATCAATTAGACGGTATGCACGCTTGTGTCCGCCACCTTGGTGACGAGTTGTGATTTTTCCACTTGCGTTACGTCCACCCTTTGAGTGAATTGGGCGAACCAATGACTTCTCAGGAGTTGTGCGTGTAATTTCTGCGAAATCAGGAACGCTTGCGCCGCGTTGACCAGGAGTGGTCGGCTTGAGTTTACGAAGTGCCATTTTTGTCTCTGTCCTCTTCTTCTTCTAATCCAGTCCCCTTAGGAAACTGGACCTCCGAAGATGTCGATGCGGTCACCGGCGGCAACGTGCACGATCGCACGCTTTGTATCGTTGCGCTTTCCAAAACCAACTTTGGTGCGCTTGCGCTTACCTTCGCGGTTCATGGTGTTAACGCTCAATACTTTTACTCCAAATACCTTCTCGACTGCAATCTTGATTTCAGTCTTGTTAGCACGTGGATCAACTAAAAATGTGTACTTGTTCTCATCTAAAAGTCCGTAAGACTTTTCAGATACAACAGGTGCTAGAAGGATTTCGCGGCCGTCTTTCATGCTGAGACCTCAATTTCGCTCTCTCGTGCAACTGCTGTTGCTGACTTTTTGGATCCTGAAATAAATTCGCGAATCGCAGTTTCAGTGAAAACAATGTCATCACTTACTAGAACGTCGTAAGCATTTAGTTGATCATTCACGATTAGGTGCATGTCATCTGCGTTACGAAGTGAACGCCAAGCTGTATCTTCGGTGCGAGCAAGAACAACTAGAACATTCTTACGATCTGAAAATTGGCGAACTGCTGAAATTGCACCCTTTGTTGTAGGTGTTTCAACGATTGCATCGATTACGTGGATGCGGTCTTCGCGTTGACGGTCAGAGAGAACGCCCTTAAGTGCAGCAGCAATCATCTTCTTTGGTGTGCGTTGATCATATGAACGCGGAACTGGTCCATGTGAAACACCACCGTGGCGTTGCAGCGGAGCACGGACAGAACCCTGACGGGCACGACCTGTTCCCTTCTGCTTGAAAGGCTTCTTACCTGTTCCACTTACTTCACCGCGGTTCTTTGTCTTTGCAGTGCCCGCGCGTGCTGCAGCAAGTTGCGCTACAACCACTTGGTGAATTAGTGGGACATTAGTCTGCACATCGAAAGTTTCTGCAGGCAGATCAATGCTTCCAGTTACCTTTCCAGCTGCGCTCTTAATATCTACTTTAAGTGACATGGGGTTATGCACCTACCGTTTCAGAAGTTGCCATCTTCGCCGCTGAACGGAGAAAGACGATTGAACCAGTTGGACCAGGAATTGCACCCTTAATTAATAGGAGTGACTTCTCTGCATCAACTGAATGAACTAAAAGATTTTGAGTTGTAACTGTGTCAACACCCATGCGACCCATCATTTTCTTCCCGCGGAATACGCGACCTGGTGTTGTTCGGTTACCGATAGAACCTGGCATACGGTGCTTACGGTCAACACCGTGCGAAGCTCCGATACCAGAGAAACCGTGGCGCTTCATAACACCAGCAGATCCCTTACCGCGTGAAGTTCCGGTTGCATCAACGATTTCGCCAGCAGCAAATACATCTGCGCGAAGTTCTTGACCAACTGTGTAAGTAGAAGTATCTGATGTGCGAAGTTCAGCAACATCAGAACGTGGAGTTACGCCAGCCTTTGCAAAGTGGCCAGCTTCTGGCTTTGTAACTTTGCGAGGATCAACAGCACCGAAAGCTAGTTGCACAGCTGTGTAACCATCGTTTTCGATTGTGCGAATTTGTGTAACAACACATGGACCAGCTTCAACAACTGTTACTGGAACAATTTTATTGTTGGCATCGAATACTTGGGTCATACCAAGCTTCTTGCCGAGGATGCCTTTAACGGCAGAGCCCTGGGATTGAATAGTTTTGCTATTAGCCATTTTTATAGCCCCCTTACAGCTTTATCTCAATGTCAACGCCGGCAGGGAGATCAAGACGCATCAATGAGTCAACTGTCTTAGGAGTTGGGTCGATGATGTCGATTAGGCGCTTATGGGTGCGCATCTCAAAATGTTCGCGGCTATCTTTGTATTTGTGAGGAGAGCGGATAACACAAAATGTGTTCTTCTCTGTTGGCAGTGGAACTGGGCCTGCGACAGTAGCCCCGGTGCGTTCAACAGTTTCTACGATCTTCTTCGCAGATGTGTCGATCACTTCGTGGTCGTATGCCTTAAGCCGAATGCGGATCTTTTGTCCCGCCATTTGCTTCTCCTTTTTATCTAAACTGCTTTTAAAAAACTTTTTAATTCTTGTTTAGAGTCTGGCCTCTTTCGAGGCCAGACCTCCAAACTTCCAAACTATTTAATTACTTGATGATCTTTGTTACTCGACCTGCTCCAACGGTGCGACCACCTTCGCGGATTGCGAAACGTAGGCCTTCTTCCATTGCGATTGGTTGAATAAGAACAACAGCCATTTCAGTGTTATCGCCAGGCATAACCATTTCTGTTCCTGATGGAAGAGTTACGATTCCTGTTACGTCAGTTGTACGGAAGTAGAACTGTGGACGATAGTTATTGAAGAATGGTGTGTGACGTCCGCCTTCATCCTTTGAAAGGATGTAAGCATTCGCAGAGAATTCAGTGTGAGGTGTGATTGAACCTGGCTTGCAAACAACCTGGCCACGTTCTACATCTTCACGCTTTGTTCCACGAAGAAGAAGTCCAACGTTCTCGCCTGCTTGACCTTCGTCAAGAAGCTTGCGGAACATTTCAACACCAGTAACGGTTGTCTTCTGTGAATCTGGACGGATACCAACGATTTCAACTTCTTCGTTGACCTTAACGATTCCGCGCTCGATACGACCAGTTACAACAGTTCCACGACCTGTGATTGTGAAAACGTCTTCTACTGGCATCAAGAATGGCTTATCAACTTCACGAGCTGGTTGAGGAATAAAGGTATCTACTGCCTTCATTAGCTCCATGATTGATTCAACCCACTTGGCATCTCCTTCAAGAGCCTTAAGAGCTGAGATACGAACGATTGGTGTGTCATCGCCTGGGAATTCATACTTGCTTAGAAGTTCGCGAACTTCCATTTCAACAAGTTCAAGAATTTCTTCATCGTCAACCATGTCTGACTTGTTTAGAGCAACAACGATTGATGGAACGCCAACTTGGCGAGCAAGTAGAACGTGCTCCTTGGTTTGTGGCATTGGTCCGTCTGTTGCAGCTACTACAAGAATTGCACCGTCCATTTGAGCAGCACCGGTAATCATGTTCTTGATGTAGTCGGCGTGGCCTGGGCAGTCAACGTGTGCGTAGTGACGTGATTCTGTTTGGTACTCGATGTGTGCGATAGAAATTGTTATACCGCGTGCGCGCTCTTCTGGCGCCTTATCGATTTGATCGAATGGTGTGAATGGGTTTACATCAGGATACTTGTCGTGAAGTACCTTTGAGATCGCAGCAGTAAGAGTGGTCTTACCGTGATCGATGTGACCGATTGTGCCAATGTTTACGTGCGGCTTATTCCGCTCGAACTTTGCCTTTGCCACTTTTTCCTCCTGTTGGTTCTTTTAGTTTGTTAGTTTGGTTGTTTTCGTTTGCCGATTCGCAATAACTCGAAGCGATTACTCGCCGCGAACCTTTGCGATGATTTCCTTCGCGACCGCGGCTGGAACCTCGGCATACGAATCAAATTGCATGCTGTAGCTTGCGCGACCTTGTGTTCTACTTCGTAGATCTCCGACATAGCCGAACATCTCTGATAGCGGAACGATTGCTTTTACGATACGAGCGCCTGAACGCTCATCCATGGATTGAATTTGTCCGCGACGAGAGTTGAGATCGCCGATGACATCGCCCATGAAATCTTCTGGTGTGATTACTTCAACTGACATAACTGGCTCCAGAATTACTGGTCCGGCTAGTCGAGATGCTTCTCTAAATGCTTGTAGTCCTGCAATTTTGAATGCAAGCTCTGATGAGTCAACGTCGTGGTAAGCACCGTCAAGAAGTGTTACGCGAACATCAACTAGTGGATAACCAGCTAGTGGACCGTTCTGCATTCCTTCTTTACAGCCAACATCAACTGAAGGAATGTATTCCTTAGGGATGCGACCACCGGTGATCTTGTTTACGAATTCGTATGAATGTTCGCTGCCGGTTGGAAGTGGCTCGATTGCAATTTGAACTTTTGCGAATTGACCAGAACCACCAGATTGCTTCTTGTGTGTGTAGTCATAACGATCAACTGGCTTGCGAAGAGTTTCACGGTAAGCAACTTGTGGCTTACCAACGTTTGCTTCCACTTTGAATTCGC
>JBILDT010000037.1:0-7978 GCA_044352485.1 Candidatus Nanopelagicaceae bacterium | reverse complement strand
GCACTTGGCCGTGGGATCCCCTGGCAAGGAGTCTGCAGTTTAGATGCGATTGCAACCCAAATTTCCGAAAGTGATTTCATCGTTGCAATTGATGCCAGACGCAAGGAAGTTTTCTTTGCTCGATACACAGGCCACGCGCGCATTGGTGAACCAAACGTCTGCCAACCATCACAGTTACTTGCGTATGGAATTAGCATTTTCGGTGAAGAGAAAAATCAATTTCCTGACCCCAAAGCATTTGTTGCAATCGCAAAAACAGGAGCAACCTATTCTCAACCAATTTATGTCCGCCGACCAGATGCATATCCAGCACCTGTTGGAGTGAAATTTAGAGCCATGAATCAACTTGATTTAGTGCCAGCATTTTCAATCGAAAAAAGTGCCTATGGCAAAGAGGCCTGGACTATGGCCCAACTTAAAGAAGAATCTGCTGGTAAAGATCGGATGTATGTAGTCGGAGAATTCGAGGGCGAACTTATTGCTTATGCCGGGGTAGTTAATCTGGCAGGAACTGCAGATGTTTTAACACTTACTGTTGCCGATCCACATCGCCGTAAAGGGATCGGCCGCGAGTTATTGCGTAGGTTAATTGATTGGTCTCGAACCCAAAAGTGCGAAGCAATCATGCTAGAAGTTCGGGTCGGAAACGAAGAAGCGATTCCGCTCTATGAGTCATTTGGCTTTATCGAAATTTCGCGCCGCAAAGATTATTACGGTCCTGGAAAAACTGCGATTGTCATGCGCAAGGAGTTAACATGAAAAACTCTAACGCCTTAGTACTTGGAATCGAAACTTCTTGCGATGAGACTGCAGTAGGAATTGTTGCTGGTCGAAAATTACTCGCCAATGTAATTTCATCAAGTGTTGATGAACATGCTCGTTTTGGTGGTGTGGTTCCCGAGATTGCTAGCCGCGCACATCTAGAAGCGATGCCAAACGTTATTGCACAAGCACTTAGTGATGCCAAAGTTTCGCTCAAGGACATTGATGCCTTTGCTGTGACTGCTGGTCCAGGTTTAATTGGTGCGCTATTAGTCGGAACTTCGAGTGCTGCAGGTTTAGCGCTTGCACTAGATAAACCACTTTATGGTGTTAATCATTTATCGGCGCATATCGCAGTAGATTCATTGAATTCGGATCACAAACTGAATCCAGCAATCGCACTTCTGGTGAGTGGAGGCCATAGTTCGATTCTGCAAGTAAATGATTTGACTAGTGATGTTAAAACTCTTGGTTCGACCATCGATGATGCTGCTGGCGAAGCATTCGATAAAATTGCCAGAATTTTAGAGCTTGGCTTTCCGGGTGGACCAGCGATTGATCGTGAAGCAAAGTCTGGCAATCTAGATGCGATTGAATTCCCAAGAGGGCTTACTCTGGCTCGCGATTTGGTTGATCACAAATATGATTTCTCTTTTTCAGGTCTGAAAACCGCGGTCTCAAGATACCTAGCAAAAACCCCAAATTATTTGCGTGCCGATGTCGCTGCATCTTTCCAAGAAGCCGTTGTTGATGTGCTACTGATGAAGGCAATTGGTGCAGCAAAAGAAACTGGTATCGAAACTTTGATCATTGCTGGAGGAGTCGCCGCCAACAGCAGGTTGCGCAATCTGGCTTCAGAACGGACGGCCCAGGCTGGTATCCAACTGCGGATTCCACCTATGGATTTGTGCACCGATAACGGAGCAATGGTCGCGGCAATTGGTTCTCTTGCCGTGGCAAAGGGCTTAAAACCCTCACAAATAGGCTTTGCGGCCGATTCCAGCTCGGGTATTTCAAAGCCCATCTTTTGACGCCCCACCCACCCCTGCCTTAGAGTTTGCGTTAGCACTCGAAGGGTGAGTCTGCTAATCGAGTAGCACCCATTAATTATGAAGGAGCAATCATGGCCGTAACCATCAAGCCACTAGAAGATCGCCTAGTTGTAAAGGCAAATGAAGCCGAACAAACAACAGCGTCAGGTTTAGTAATTCCAGATACTGCAAAAGAGAAGCCACAAGAGGGCACTGTTATTGCAGTTGGTCCAGGTCGTTTTGATGATGGCGTTCGCACACCAATGGATGTAAAAGTTGGCGATGTAGTTCTTTATAGCAAGTATGGCGGAACTGAAGTTAAGTACAACAACGAGGAATACCTAGTTCTTTCAGCTCGTGACGTATTAGCAATTATTGAGAAGAAGTAATAGCGCATGGGTAAAACTTTAAGTTTTGATGAAGAGGCACGTCGTGCGATGGAGCGCGGTGTAAACATTCTTGCTGACACCGTAAAAGTAACGCTTGGACCTAAGGGTCGCAACGTTGTTATCGCAAAGTCATATGGCGCACCACTAATCACAAATGACGGTGTAACAATTGCCAAGGAGATCGAACTCTCTGATCCAGCCGAGAACATGGGCGCACAACTTGTAAAGCAAGTTGCTGAAAAGACCAATGATGTCGCTGGTGATGGAACAACAACGGCTACAGTTCTTGCTCAAGCAATGGTTAAGGAAGGTCTACGGAACCTTGCTGCCGGCGCCCAACCAATGGATATCAAAATTGGTATTGAAGCTGCAGTAAAGGCAGTTTCAGAAGAGCTTAAGAAGAATTCAACTGCAGTAAGCGGTAAATCTCAGATTGCAGATGTTGCAACAATTTCAGCACAGGATAAAGCGATTGGCGATCTCATTGCAGAAGCGATGGATAAGGTCGGCAAAGATGGCGTTATCACCGTTGAAGAATCTTCAACAACTGGCCTAGAACTAGATTTCACCGAAGGTATGCAATTCGATAAGGGCTATATCTCGCCGTATTTCGTTACAGATGCCGATCGTATGGAAACTGTTCTAGAAGATGCTTATGTTCTTATCTCAGGTGGAAAAATCTCTGCGCTCGCAGAAATCCTTCCGATCTTGGAGAAAGTTTCCCAAGCTGGAAAGCCGCTATTAATCATCGCCGAAGATGTTGAAGGCGAAGCGCTTTCTACTCTGGTTGTAAACCGGATGCGTGGAACATTTACATCTGCCGCAGTTAAGGCACCAGGCTTTGGCGATCGCCGTAAGGCAATGTTGCAAGACATCGCAATTCTTACTGGTGGCCAAGTAATTACAGCCGAAGTTGGCTTAAAGCTTGAACAAGTAACTGTTGATCTTCTTGGTCGCGCTCGCCGTGTTGTAATCACAAAGGACAACACAACCATCGTTGATGGCGCTGGCGATAAGGCCCAAGTTTCAGCCCGAGTTCAAGAGATTCGCAATGAACTTGAGAACACAGATTCTGATTGGGATCGCGAGAAGCTACAAGAGCGCGTTGCGAAACTTGCTGGTGGCGTCTGCGTTATCAAAGTCGGAGCACATACCGAAGTTGAATTAAAAGAGAAGAAGCACAGATTAGAAGATGCAATCTCTGCAACTCGCGCAGCAGTTGAAGAAGGAATCGTTGTTGGTGGTGGCGCAGCGTTAGTTCACGCAGCATCAGCACTTGATAAAGATCTTGGCTTCGAAGGCGATAAAGCTGTTGGAGTTCGCTTAGTTCGCAAGGCTTGCGATGAACCACTTCGCTGGATTGCCGAAAATGCTGGCCACGAAGGTTATGTAGTTGTTGCAAAAGTTCGCACAATGAAGGCGAATGAAGGCTTCAACGCTGGAACTGAAGTTTACGAAGATCTAGTAAAGGTTGGCGTAATCGATCCAGTTAAAGTAACTCGTTCTGCTCTTGCAAATGCGGCATCAATTGCTGCAATGTTTATTACAACAGAAGCTCTTGTATTTGAGACTCCTGAAGCGAAGAAGGAAGAAGCCAGCGGAAATGGCCACAGCCATGGCCCAGGCGGACACTCGCATTAATTTAGGCGCTAATTAATGCCTAATATTTAAGGCCCCAAACTTTCATTAGTGTGGGGCCTTTTTTATTGGTTTAATTAGCACATGGCAAATTCCCCAGTAATGACGCTGAGCATTGATTGCGGCGGACTTAGCATCAAGGCTTCGGTTCTTGATGAAGATGGCACGATGCATGCACCAGCAGTCGCAGTGCCAACACCATATCCACTTACACCAGCTGGTCTAATAGAAGTTTTTCAAGGCATCGCAGCAAAGTTGCCAAAGGCTGATCGCATAACAGTTGGATTTCCAGGAATGGTTCGACATGGCGTTGTTGTTCACACCCCGCATTACATAAATGTGAAGGGTCCCCGAACCAGAGTAGATCCAGAGTTGTTTTATGCTTGGAAAGGTTTAGATTTTAGAAGTCTGGTCCAAGAAACTTTTGGCCTTCCTACGCTTATGTTAAATGATGCCGAAGTTCACGGTGCCGGCGTGGTTGCAGGTTCAGGCTTCGAAGTTGTTTTAACTCTTGGAACCGGCCTAGGTTGCGCGGTATTTGATGGCGGAAAACTTGCCCCACACATTGAACTTTCACATGCACCAATTCGACGTTCAACTATTTATGACGAGTGGATTGGCGAACACGAACGTCGCCGACTTGGGGACTCATTCTGGTCGCGGCGAATTCGTCTAATGGTCACAGATTTGCGCCCAGTCTTTCACTGGGATCGACTTTATTTAGGCGGCGGGAATGCCCGCCGAATCCGGCCAGAAGTCTTAGAACTTATTGGGGATGACGTTGTTATTGTTCCAAACGCAGCTGGAATTGTTGGTGGCGTGCGGGCATGGAATCTCACCCGGGTTTAAGTAAATTCTAAGCCAAAATGCGCAAGTAACTTTGCTCAGGTAATCTTTTCTCATGCGCAAATCACTAGCAGGGGCTCTAGCACTTTTAATTATTGGTTCAACTATTGGCAGTGGGGTAGCCAATGCCCACCAACCTTTAACTCTATTGGACTCTGATACTTCAGCCTCAAGCGGACCACTTATTGTTGATGGGACACTCTCATTTGCAGTGCGGGCAGCATTCACTAAAGCCGGTCAGAAGAAGGCATTTCGTGCCCAGTTTAAGCAGGGGGATGAACTAACGGTTGAATACTTGATAGTTGATAAGAAGCCAGAGAACGCTCTGCGCAAAAGCGGATTACCAACACTTGTGATCACCAGCCCGACCGGAACTAAAGTATCTATGAAATTTACCGAACGAACAAAGTATTACGAGCCATATGGTCGCGTTAATTATCTTTATCTTGGACGTATTAACAGCGGTGCGCAAAGTGGAATCTATAGCTTTGAAATAACTTCGAAAAGTAGAGCAGCAATAACAATTGGCATCGGTAAAAAAGAAGGTGTAGTTGGGGATGTAGTTCGCGGAAATTACGAAGCACCAAAACCAGTTGCAAGTTCAACGCCAAAACCAGTTGCAAGTTCAACACCATCGCCAAAGCCAACAGCAGAACAGAGTGGTTACACCATGGAGAAGGTTCGGGCCAATAACAGCGAAGCTAGCTGCTGGTCAGTAATCGATGGAAATGTTTACGATTTAACGAGATGGATCGCTTCGCATCCAGGCGGAAGAGGAAACATTCTTTCACTCTGTGGCAAGAATGGAACTGCAGAATTTGCAGCTAAACACAGAGGAGATAGCAATCCTCAAGCACGCCTAAAGGGATTCCTCTTAGGGCCATTGGCAAGTTAGATTTTTAGAAAGCGAAATAATTTAAGAAGCTGAAGAGAATGAGTGCTCTACAACTTTTTGTTCACGACTTAAAATTGTTAAGCGATCTTCCTCAGTAAGTCCGCCCCAAATACCATATGGCTCAGCCAGAGTTAGTGCTTGTTTTCTGCACGCTTGAATTACTGGGCAAGAAGCACAAACTGCTTTAGCAGCGTTCTCGCGATTCTTGCGGCGAGGACCACGTTCGCCATCTGTGTAGAAGAACATTTCAGTTGGCAGCTCACGACAGGCAGCAGATTCTTGCCACTCCCAATCAGATGCGATTGGTCTAGGTTGCAATTGACTTGTCATCTTGGCTCCAATTCCTTCTCCGTGCGTAGGCCAAATGCTACAACCGCGCCATAGGTTGTTCAAGTATTTTGGGGGTTTTGTTACCAAATTGCTTAAAATTCCAAGGTTTCAAGTGGCGCGCCTCACTCTTAATAGGGAGAATTGCGAAGTGGCCCGCACAATCGAAACTGTTGACGAAGATGATTCTCTAACCGTCGCAGCCGTCGCCAGAAGGCTCGGAGTGGCCCCAGCAACCCTTCGAACTTGGGACCGCCGATATGGCATTGGCCCAAGTGAACATGATTCTGGAACTCATAGAAGATATTCCGCAACAGACTTAATGAGATTAACTGCAATGGCTCGGCTAATTGTTGCTGGTGTTTCACCTAAAGATGCAGCTAGTAAGGCGCTTGCTTTAAGTGCCAAGAGCGCAAAGAATAAAGTTGAGAAAGTCGTTCAAGAATCTGAAGCTAAATGCGATTTAGTCACACTGCTCTATAAATCTGCCTTGAAGTTTGATCAAGCTAATATCGAAAAGTTGTTAAAGAAATCAATATCGGAAAGCGGGTTAGAAACAACTTGGGTCGAAGTAATTGCCCCACTGTTAACAGAAGTTGGTGACGATTGGGTCCGGACCGGGACCGGTATCGAGACCGAACATTTCTTAAGTGAAGTCTTACGTAAAATCCTTAGCGAAAATTTAGGGAAAATAGCAAAGCCAAAAAACTCTCGACCGGTCTTGCTGGCGTGTGTTGAAAATGAATACCACTCACTTGCACTAGCCGCTCTTGCCGCGGTCCTTGCTGAGTCAGGAGTTGAATGTATCTATCTTGGCGCAAGGACTCCACAAAGTGCATTGAACGAAGTCATCATTAAATCTGCGCCACCAGCAATTTTTCTCTGGGCTCAGTTGAGTGAAAATGCAGATCATAAGTATGTTAAATCCCTGCCAGCAATCCGACCGGCTCCACGAATACTTCTTGGCGGACCGGGATGGAAGTCTTCGAAAGTTGAGTTAACAAATAAGTTGGTTATAACTAAAGGATTGAGCGATGCTCGAGAGCAGATAATGCAGGCTATCGCCGTTTGATTTCCGCTTAAATGATTGGTGAAACGGGGGAAAACTAGCCAATTTGATTGACTAGACTTAACCAATGCTTGAAGGTGCTCGCGATAAAGTCGCAATGCTCGGACTCACATACGATGATGTCCTGCTACTTCCGGATGCATCTGATGTAGTTCCAAGTGAGGTTGATACCAGAACTCGCTTAACCCAGAAAATATCTTTAGAAATACCACTTGTTTCGTCAGCGATGGACACGGTTACCGAATCAGATATGGCGATTGCAATGGCAAAAGCTGGCGGAATTGGAATTATCCATCGAAATTTGCCAATCGAAGAGCAAGTAGAAAATGTTAAGGCTGTTAAATCTCATGGAATTGTCGGTGCCGCAGTTGGTGTTGGCGATGATGGATTTGCGCGGGCAACTGCGTTAATCGAAGCTGGTGTTGATGTTGTTGTTGTAGACACCGCACATGGACATCACAGGGCAGTTTTGGATGCGATTGCAAGAATAAAGAAGGCATATCCAGCAATTCAGATTATTGGCGGCAATGTCGCAACTCGTGCCGGAGCCCAAGCGCTAATTAATGCGGGCGCAGATGCCGTAAAAGTTGGAGTCGGTCCTGGATCAATCTGCACAACACGAGTTGTTGCAGGTGTCGGAGTCCCACAAATAACCGCAATCATGGAGGCACACAAGGCATGCGTTAAGGCTGGTATTCCACTTATTGCAGATGGCGGATTGCAATATTCTGGCGATATCGCGAAAGCAATTGTTGCGGGTGCAGATTCAGTAATGCTTGGTTCATTACTTGCTGGTTGCGATGAATCACCAGGAGAACTTGTTGAAGTTGGTGGCAAGAAATTTAAGGCATATCGAGGCATGGGCTCACTCGGCGCTATGCAATCTCGTGGTGACAAAAAATCGTATTCCAAGGATCGCTACATGCAAGATGATGTTCTTGCTGAAGATAAATTAGTTCCAGAAGGCATCGAAGGAAAAGTTGCATATCGCGGCCCAGTTTCTGAAATGGTTCACCAACTT
>JBILDT010000003.1:0-26817 GCA_044352485.1 Candidatus Nanopelagicaceae bacterium | reverse complement strand
CCGGCAGTTGCAAGGATCGTTCTTTGTTACAAGAGCTTCTAACGAGAAACCCGAATCCATAACCAAACTTCAAGGTGTTGAAGCAAATGCTTATTACTTAGATCTACTGGGAAGTCCTGATGGAAAAGTGGAGCCGCTAACCGAAATCGAATTGCCAGAACTATCGAATGGTCCGCATTATGCCTATGGGGTTCAGTGGTTGGCCTTCGCACTTCTTGCGATTATCGGAAGATTCTTACTGTTCCGTGAATCCAAGAGACTGTCTCTGGTAAAGGTCGAAATATAAACCGCCTTTTGCCACTAGTTCATCATGCTTGCCTGATTCAACTATCTTTCCATTCTCTAAAACTAAAATTTGATCTGCGTGAACAATTGTTGATAGTCGGTGTGCGATGACGATGCTTGTTCTCCCCGCCAAGGCGCTAGCAAGAGCGTTCTGAACCAAGGCCTCATTCTCGGAATCTAGATGTGCGGTAGCTTCATCGAGGATAACTATCTGTGGCTTCTTCAACAACAATCTTGCTATCGCTAACCGTTGTTTTTCTCCGCCAGATAATCTGTGACCTCGCTCGCCAACCACAGTGTCTAATCCATTTGGAAGGGTCCGGATAAATTCACCAATTTGTGCAGCATCACAAGCGGACCATATTTCATTTTCCGTAGCGTCTACCTTTGCATAGCGAAGATTTTCCGCAATGCTCTCGTGGAGCATATGAGAATCTTGAGTGACGATTCCAATCAGAGATCGAAGCTCCAGAATCGTTGTGTCTCGAATATCAACCCCGTTGATTGATATCGATCCTTCTGTTACATCATAAAGTCTTGGTAACAGACCAGAGATCGTGCTTTTGCCAGCCCCTGATGGGCCAACAATTGCAGTAAGTGTTCCAGGCTTGCAGATAAAGGAAACTTCTTCTAGAACTGCTTCCGTATCTATAGTTTCAGCTACTGCTGCGCCTTCTAGTGAGGCAATCGATATCTCATTTGCCTTCGGGTAAGTAAAACTCACATTGGAAAATTCAACCGTAGGCATGGCTTGAGGAATCGATTTTGGATTAGCAGGATCTGTAACCATCGGTTTCAGATCCAAAACTTCAAATACTCGCTCAAAAGAAACCAGCGCTGACATCACATCGACTCGAATGTTTGAAAGTGAGGTCAGCGGTCCATATAGACGAGCAAGAAGAGCTGTTATCGCAAGCAGAGTTCCAATAGTAATTTCCTTGTTAATTGCTAGGTTTCCACCAATTCCGTATGCGAAGGAAGTTGCGATTGCTGCAACTGAAGTCATTGCTATGAAGAAAATGCGATTGAGCATCGCGATTTTTATACCCATGTCCGCTACTCGCCGAGCCCTGCCTCGGAAATTGCTAGCTTCGGCAACCCGATCTCCATACAACGAAACGAGTAGTGCGCCAGAAACATTAAATCTTTCAGTCATGGTCGAAGACATTTCGGCGTTCAAATCAAAGGATTGCCTCGTGTAATTTGCAAGCTTTCTACCTATCCATTTTGTTGGAATGATGAAAACTGGGAGCAGAACCAGAGAGACCAGGGTTATCTGCCAAGAGAGCGTAAACATCGCGATTACAACCAAAAGAAGAGTCAACGAATTGCTGACTATGCCAGAAAGTGTCGATGTGAACGCCTGCTGAGCTCCAATAACATCACTGTTGATTCTAGAAATTAGTGAGCCGGTCTGAGTTCTGGTAAAGAATGCAATGGATTGCTTCTGGACATGCTCGAAGACTTGACTACGAAGATCGTAAATCAAACCTTCACCGATGCGGCTTGAGAACCATCTGCCCAACATACTGAATGCGGCATCACCAATCGCTAGGGCCGCAACAATTAGCGCATATCTTGTGACAACGTCAGGACGACCTGGAATCACACCTTCATCAACTAATGAGCGCAATAAAAGCGGTGTGGCAACAACCAGTACTGCGTCGATAATGACTGTGAAAATAAAAATCGCTAGAAACTTACGATACGGAAGTGCGAAACTAAATATTCTCTTTAGGGTTCCGGACTTTAACTTTTGGTGCTTAACCGATTGATCTGAACTCATCGATCTTAAGGCCATCCACTGGCCATGCATCGACACTAATTAAACCGTGAACCCAATCGCCCGCAGTTGTTCGCGACCATCATCAGAAATTTTTCCTGGGCCCCAAGGTGGCATCCAAACCCAATTGATCTTTACATCAGAAGTTATATCCGCTAATACCTGGTGAGTCTGATCCTCAATCACGTCTTGTAATGGGCAAGCCGCTGAAGTTAGCGTCATATCTAGAATCGCAACGTTATTTTCATCAAGACGCATGTCATAGACCAGACCAAGATCAATTACATTGATACCCAATTCTGGATCAATCACATCTTTCATGGCCTCTGTTATGTCATCCAAAGTTGTATTAGCGCTGCTCATATTTCTCCTTAGTTTTTCGAACTCTGAATTGCTGCATCTTTAAAAGCCATCCACCCTAATAGGGCACATTTTATACGAGCTGGGAACTTGGAGACACCAGCCAACGCTACGCCATCTTCAAGAATATCTTCATTACCAGCCATAGTTCCTTTGCTGCTCATCAGGTCAGAGAAGGATTCAACTATCTTGAGGGCTTCTTCCAAATTTTTACCGGTCATTAAATCGCTGGCTATCGAAGTGCTTGCCTGCGAAATAGAGCAGCCAACGCCATCCCAAGAAACGTTAGTGACAATTCCATCAGTTATATTCACATTCAACGTTATCTCATCGCCACAACTTGGATTAACGTGATGGACCTGCGCCGTAAATGTCGGGCTCAACTTTTTATTCAAAGGGTGCTTGTAGTGATCGAGAATCACTTCCTGATATAACGAATCAAGTTCCATGTTAAACCTTAAAGTATTTCTGAGCTTCGAGAATCGAATCAATCAAAGCGTCAACATCAGCTTCGTCGTTGTAGACATAAAATGAAGCTCTCGTAGTTCCGACAAGTCCCAGCTTGCGCATAAGTGGCCACGCGCAATGGTGACCGGTTCGAACCGCAACGCCATATTGATCTAGAACTTGACCAACATCATGTGGATGAATTCCATCTATTGTGAAAGATATAACTGAACCGCGATCGATATTGTTCTTTGGCCCGATTACTTCTACCTTATCCAATTGCAGAAATTTCTTAAGTGCGTAGGCAGTTAGATCCTGCTCATGTTTTGCAACGTTATCCATGCCTAGTTCGTTCAAGTAATCTATAGCGGCAGCAAAACCAACCGCCTGAGCCATATTTGGAACACCTGCTTCAAATCGCTTAGGTGACACCGCCCATTTAGCTTCCATCATTGTTACTGATTCAATCATCGAACCACCCGTTAAAAATGGCTCCATTGAATTTAAGAACTCACTTCTCCCCCACAAAATTCCAATTCCCGTTGGTCCCAGAGCTTTGTGTGCAGAGAAAGCTAGAAAATCTATCTCAAGCGATTTAACATCAATTGCAAAGTGGGGTGCTGACTGACAAGCATCAAGGACAACAACTGCACCTACTGAGTGCGCCCGTGCAACAATATCCGTTAACGGAACTATCGTTCCAAGTACATTTGATTGATGGGTAATCGCAACAATTTTCGTAGATGGATTAATCAATTCTTCTAGGTTGCTCACATCTAATCGACCTTCAGAGTCAACAGAGAACCAGACTAATTCGGCTCCAGTGCGCTTAGCCAACTGCTGCCAAGGAATCAGATTTGCGTGATGTTCTATTTCTGAAACCACGATTCGGTCACCTGGTTTCAATGCAAAGCGCGAGCCATTTGCACTGTTCCCAAAGGAATATGCAAGGGCATTGATGCTTTCGGTGGCACTCTTGGTGAAAATTACTTCATCAAGTTCTGCATTTAGAAAATCGGCAAGGACCTGCCTTGCACCTTCATATGCAATGCTCGCTTCTTCGGCCAGTAGATGCGCACCTCTATGAACAGCGGCATTACTGTGCTCATAAAAATTCCGTTCGGCATCTAAAACTTGACGGGGCTTCTGACTTGTTGCGCCGCTGTCGAGATACACCAGACGATTTCCACCACGCATGACTTTGGAGAAGATTGGGAAATCTCTCCGAATCTCTGCTGGGGAAAACATAGGTTTCATCAATTATGCAGTTGTGTACTCTGCATAACCCTTCTCTTCTAGCTTGTCGGCTAGTTCTGGGCCACCTGCTTCAACAATTTTTCCGGCAGAAAAGACGTGCACGAAATCTGGCTTGATGTAGCGAAGAATTCTTGTGTAGTGAGTAATCAACATGATTCCTAAATCACTGTTTGCCTTTACACGATTTACGCCTTCAGAAACGATTCGAAGTGCATCGACGTCAAGCCCCGAATCGGTTTCATCCAAGATCGCAAACTTTGGCTTCAAAAGTTCCAGCTGCAGAATTTCATGGCGCTTCTTCTCACCGCCAGAGAATCCTTCATTCACATTTCGTTCCGCAAAATTTGGATCCATGTTAAGAGATTTCATTGCCTCTTTAACTTCCCCAACCCAGGTGCGAACCTTTGGTGCTTCGCCACGTATTGCGGTAGCTGCTGTACGCAAGAAGTTTGTTACGGAAACGCCAGGAACTTCAACTGGATATTGCATCGCAAGAAATAGACCTGCTTTAGCTCGCTCATCTACTGACATGGCTAAAACATCAACGCCATCGAGAGTGACTGATCCACCTGTGATTGTGTATTTTGGGTGTCCTGCAATTGAATAAGCAAGAGTTGATTTGCCTGAACCATTCGGTCCCATGATTGCGTGGGTTTCACCAGACTTGATTGTTAAATCAACGCCCTTAAGAATTTCTGTAAAGCCGGCCTCGGTTGCTACGGATACTTGCAATCCCTTGATATCTAATGTGCTCATTTTCTCCCCTTAGCCTTCTGCAGATTTTCTGCTGGAAATAGTTAATTCATCGCCATTGCGTTTTACTTCGAAAGTTTCAACTGGAATTGATGCTGGCGGAGTTGCTACTTCCCCAGTCCTGAGATCGAACTCGGCGCCGTGTAGCCAACATTCAATCTTGAAATTAGTTACATCACCTTCAGATAACGAAGCTTCCGAGTGCGAACATGTGTCAGCAATCGCAAAGACCTCGTCCCCAATTCGAGTAACACAAACCGGTGTTCCATCTAAATCGATTTTTACCGGCTTGCTATCTACAAGTGATTCAAATGAAATGTTGGCCATTACGCGCCAACCTTTGCAAGTTCGACATCGATGCGATCCATAAGGCGGTTTTCAATCTCTTCATCTTTGATTTTGCCGACAATTTCAGCAAAGAAACCACGAATGACAAGTCGTCTCGCAATCTCAGCTGGAATTCCGCGAGAAGAGAGATAGAAAAGTTGTTCGTCATCAAAGCGACCAGTCGTGCTTGCGTGACCAGCGCCTACGATTTCGCCAGTTTCAATCTCTAGATTCGGAACAGAATCTGCGCGAGCACCATCCGAAAGAAGTAAGTTGCGATTTAGTTCGTAAGTGTCAGTTCCTTCAGCATTTGAACGGATGTACACATCCCCGATCCAAACTGTGTGCGCCTTATCACCAGCAAGAGCACCCTTGTAATTTACCCGGCTCTTTGCATTTGGAACATTGTGGTCCACATGCAATCGATGTTCTAAATGCTGACCATCAGTTGCAAAATACAAGCCTTGCAGATCTGCACTTGAACCAGGACCGCTGTATTCAACAGTCGGCAGTAGTCGCACAAGCGATCCACCAACTGTTACAACTATCGAATTGAAAGTTGCGTCCTTGGCGATAATTGCATGCTGACGACCTAGGTGAATAGCTTTGCTACTCCACTCCTGAAGTGAGACAAAGGTGAGAGTTGCACCTTGCGCAATTTCGAACTCGATTTCATCTGCCAAAATTGCATCACCAGAATTATTGAGAATTATGGTTGCATGAGAATTTGCGCCGCAAGATATTAAGGTTCTAGAAGCTTGTGGTTTACCGCTCAGATTCGCACGTTCCAGAAGCAATGGTTGTTCTAGTTGAACATTCGCGCTCACTTCAATATGTGAAACCTCTGAAATAACTTCACGAGCTCGGATAGTAGCTAAGTCATCACTTGTTGAAATCGCAGGTTGATCGCCCGCGCTTTTCACAGTTAATTTCACACCGTTTTGCGAGTTGACTATCTTGATGCTGTTGACGCTACTAACTGCGACGGCCGAATCAAGTAAGCCACCAACCCTGGCAAGAGGAGTGAAGCGCCAAGCTTCTTCCCTACCGGTTGGTGCTAAATAATTTGTGGTTAAAGTGCTCATTAACCAACTGCACCTTCCATCTGCATTTCAATTAAACGGTTAAGTTCCAGTGCGTATTCCATTGGAAGTTCGCGAGCAATTGGCTCGATGAAGCCACGAACAATCATGGCCATAGCTTCATCTTCGCCTAGACCACGCGACATTAAATAGAAGAGTTGATCATCGCTAATCTTCGAAACCGTAGCTTCGTGACCCATCGAAACATCATCTTCACGAACATCAACATAAGGGTAGGTGTCTGATCTAGATATTGAATCGACAAGTAGCGCATCGCACTTCACTGTTGATTTAGAGTGATGAGCACCCTCGTTGATTTGAACAAGTCCGCGATAGGAAGTTCGGCCGCCTCCGCGCGCTACTGACTTAGAAATAATTGTTGATGATGTGTGTGGGGCTGCGTGAACCATCTTTGCGCCAGCATCTTGATGTTGACCTTCGCCTGCGAAAGCGATTGAGAGAGTCTCGCCCTTTGAATGAGGGCCCATCAACATTACAGCTGGATACTTCATGGTTACCTTGGAACCGATGTTTCCATCAATCCATTCCATGGTTGCACCTTCAGCGCATGTAGCACGCTTTGTTACTAGGTTATAAACGTTGTTAGACCAGTTTTGAATAGTCGTATAACGAACACGAGCACCCTTTTTGATAATGATCTCTACCACCGCACTGTGCAAAGAATCTGAAGAGTAAATAGGCGCTGTGCAACCTTCAACATAATGCACATATGAATCTTCATCCGCAATAATCAAGGTGCGTTCGAACTGTCCCATGTTTTCGGTGTTGATACGGAAATATGCCTGCAACGGAATATCAACCTTTACACCCTTAGGAATATAGATAAATGATCCGCCGGACCAGACTGAAGTATTTAGCGCTGCAAACTTGTTGTCGCCGACTGGAATAACAGTTCCGAAATACTCCTTGAACAGCTCTTCATGTTCGCGAAGTCCAGTATCGGTATCAACAAAGATGACTCCTTGTTGTTCTAGATCTTCACGAATTGAGTGGTAAACAACTTCTGATTCGTATTGCGCTGCGACACCTGAAACTAGGCGTTGCTTCTCTGCTTCCGGAATTCCTAGACGATCGTAAGTATTTTTAATGTCATCGGGTAGGTCTTCCCATGATGTTGCCTGCTTCTCGGTTGAACGCACGAAATACTTGATTGTGTCGAAGAAAATTCCGGTTAGGTCTGATCCCCAAGTTGGCATCGGCTTCTTCTCAAAGAGGTTTAATCCCTTAAGTCTTAAGTCCAACATCCACTGCGGTTCGCTCTTCTTTGATGAAATATCGCGTACAACCTCTTCGTTCAATCCACGGCGTGAATTCGCGCTGATATCGTTCTTATCCGACCAACCGTATTCATAATTTCCGATTCCCTCTAGTCCAGGGTTCTTCGCTAAAACATCACTCATATTAAGCTCGCTTTCCGGATTTACTTAGGTTTTTTGGATTTGGTATGAACGTGGTGCAGACACCGTCGCCATGAGCGATAGTGGCAAGTCTTTGAACGTGGGTGCCGAGTAATTCGGAGAAGGCTTGGGTTTCAGCTTCACAGAGTTCGGGAAACTGCGATGCAACGTGAGCAATCGGACAATGATTCTGGCAAAGCTCTTCGCCAATTCCTTGAGAATGATTATTTGCTGCGTAACCTTCGCCAGTTAAGAATGTTGCTAGCGCTTCGCTCTTCTCACTTAGATTCTTCTTGTTAGCAAGAATCTGGGCTGCACGTTTGGTGATTTCTTCCGCGCGATTTCGAGCGAACTCTTTTACTAATGTCTTATCGCCCTTTGATGCCATAAATCGCAGAGCTGATACAGCGAGATCGTCATAAGTGTGTTCAAATTTTTCACGACCAAGATCTGTCATAACAAAAACTTTTGATGGACGCCCACGTCCTCTTGAATCTTTTGCACTTGTGAATGGTTCACGAGCAGTCAAAACACCTTCAGCAATTAAGTTATCTAAATGCCTGCGAATTCCCGCCGGGGTTATGTGTAGCTTTGAAGCCAAGGCAACCGCGGTCGCAGGACCATTTTCGAGGATGGCGCGAGCCACTAAATCACGGGTTCGGTCCTCGGTCTTTTTCACAACATTATTGTTGCGTAATTCACCCAAACCCGCCACTCGGCGCACTGCCGCAGGAGGAGACTTCAAGCGCATAGGCTACGAGCATGAAGCTACGCTCAACACTTTTCACTGCTTTGCTTGTTGTAAATGCAGGGTTGGTGGTCACGGGAGGGGCGGTGCGTTTAACTGGCGCCGGGCTTGGTTGCCCAACCTGGCCGGAATGTGTAGATGGTTCGATCAAGCCAGTTATCGGGCAGGATGAAAGCCAATTGCATGCATGGATCGAATTCGGAAATCGCTTGATTGGCCCCCTCGTACTTTTTATCGCTCTTGCCGCCTTCATTTATATTTTGAAGAGATTGCGCGACCGTAGTGATTTCAAGCGTTTGCGGCTTTTAGCAATTCTACAAATTCTTGGAATTCTGGCGCAGGGCGGATTAGGTGGAATAACCGTTTTAACAAAATTAACTCCAATTACAGTATCGGCACACTTTCTTCTTTCTCTTCCGCTAATCGCGTGTGCACTAGCACTGCGTCATAGAGTTCTAGATCGTCCGGTTATTCAAGTTCTTCCAATGACGAGGAATTTAACTAAAGTTGTTACAACCTTGACCTTCATAGTTCTTTTCGTTGGTGTTGTCGTAACTGGCACTGGACCACATGCTGGCGCTGAAGGTGTCGAGCGATATCCATTTAACTTCCGCGCAGTCTCTTGGCTGCATGCTGAGTCCGTCATAGTTCTTATCTGTTTGACGATTGCACTTTATCTAGTTGTAAAAGTCTCTGAAGCGCCTGAAGTTAAAAAGCTTTATGGTCGACTAATTCTTATCTTTCTCGGTATCTCGCTGGCCCAAGGCGCTATCGGCTACTTGCAATATGTGACAGGTCTTCCTGAGATTATTGTTGGTGCGCATTTACTGGGGGCTACGCTGGTTTGGATACATGGTTGGCGATTGAATCTAACGGCCCGATTAGAACAGGAAGTGACAATCAAGTGAGCGAAAAATGGAGCTCTTTAGATGACCAAGCTGTTGTCGTCAGTCGCGCACTCGCGATGGATGCCGTTCAGAAAGTTGGCAATGGACATCCAGGCACAGCAATGGCCCTGGCTCCTGTTGCTTACACACTCTTCCAAAGAATTCTAAAGCATGACCCTTCCGACCCTAATTGGCTTGGTCGAGATCGCTTCGTTCTATCTGCTGGACATTCTTCGCTAACTCTCTATGTTCAATTGTTTTTATGCGGCTATGGATTAGAGCTCTCTGACTTACAAAGTTTCCGAACAGCAGGTGCAAAGACTCCTGGCCATCCAGAGTTTGGACATACTGCTGGCGTCGAAATAACTACTGGTCCACTAGGTTCTGGAATTTCTAGCGCTGTTGGAATGGCGATGGCAGCACGATACGAAAAAGGCTTGCTTGATCCAGCCAGTAAGACATCTCTCTTTGATCACAATATTTGGGTAATCGCTTCCGATGGCGACTTGCAAGAAGGTATTAGTTCTGAAGCTTGTTCGCTTGCTGGAACTCAGAAACTTGGAAACCTTAAAGTTATCTACGACGATAATCGAATCTCAATTGAAGGCGACACTCATGTTGCATTCACTGAAGATGTTTCAATGCGCTTCAAGGCTTATGGTTGGAATGTCGTAGAAGTTGCGGCCCTTGCTAATGGTGACGTCGATCAGCCGACCTTAGAAAAAGCGATGCTTGCAGTAGCTAATGAAAAGATGAAACCCTCACTAATTAGATTAAAAACTGTAATTGCCTGGCCAGCTCCTAATGCGCAAGGAACCGCAGAATCACATGGATCTGCTCTTGGCGCAGATGAAGTTGCTGCGACAAAAGTTGCGCTCGGGCTAGATCCGGAGAAATCATTTGATGTCCCAGATTCTGTTTTAAAACATACCCGCAAAGTTATCGAACGTGGTACTGAACAGCGAGCAATCTGGAACAACGAACTAGCAACGTGGGCAAAGACTAATCCTGAAAAAAATGAATTGCTCAAAAGATTGCAGACCCGAAAGTTGCCGAAAGATTGGCAACAAGCAATTCCTACATTCGAAAGTGGAAAAGATATTGCCACTCGTGCGGCATCTGGAAAAGTCATCAACGCTATTGCTGGAGTATTGCCCGAGTTTTGGGGTGGATCCTCCGACCTTGCCGGAAGTAATAACACAACCATAAATAACGGTGGTTCATTCTTACCTGCAAATAGCAAAATGAAGGATGCAAATCCGTATGGTCGAATCATTCACTTCGGAATTAGAGAGCATGCAATGGGAGCCATACTTAACGGCATTGCACTTCACGGCCTAACTCGATCCTTCGGTGGCACCTTTCTAGTGTTCAGTGATTACATGAGAGGTGCCGTTCGTTTGGCAGCGCTAATGAATATTCCATCAATCTTTATCTGGAGCCACGATTCAATTGGCTTGGGAGAAGATGGCCCAACTCACCAACCTGTCGAACACATCGCCTCTCTACGTTTGATTCCGAATTTTTCAATTGTTCGACCGGGTGATGCTAACGAAACCGCAATTGCTTGGCGCGAAATAATCACTCGTGATAAGCCGGTAGGAATCGCGTTATCGCGACAGAATCTCCCCGTTTTTGATCGCACCCTATGTGGCAGTGCCGAAGGCGTGGCAAAGGGTGCCTATGTAATCGTGGAAGCAAAGAGCGAACCTGATGTTATTTTGATTGCGACAGGTTCGGAAGTGCATGTTGCTATTGCGGCAGCGAAAATTCTTTCAGATCAAAACATTGCCGCACGTGTTGTAAGTGCACCTTGCTTGGAATGGTTTGAGGAACAACCTGATTCATATAAAGAGAGCATTCTGCCTAAGGGCGTTAAGGCACGAGTAAGTGTTGAAGCTGGAGTCGGCGCCGGATGGCATAAGTATGTTGGCGATAATGGCGAGATTGTTAGCCTCGAACACTTTGGCGCATCTGCATCTGCCGGAACGCTCTTCAAAGAATATGGATTCACCCCAGAAAATGTCGCAGAAGCCGCGAAGAGAACTATTGCAAGGTCTTAAATGATCGAAATTTCAGGACGGCTACTAGAGAAGTTTGATGGCGATAGTTCAATAGCAAGGGATTTAAATTCAATTGCAGCTGCACTTGCCACAAAGGATTCAACACTCTGGGGCGCTGCAGCTGAGCCAGAAGCTCGCGAACGCCTTAATTGGATTGACCTACCAAAAACTAGTCGAGATTTATTCCCCCAGTTGGATGCGCTTAGCGCATGGGCAAGATCAAAGAATCTAAATAATTATATTTTATGTGGAATGGGTGGGTCTTCACTAGCACCTGAAGTGATTGCAAAAACTTTCGGCAAGAAACTAACGATTCTCGACACGACAGATCCAGATCAGATACGACTAGCGATTCCTGAAAACCTTAGTGAGACTCTGATAATTATTGGATCAAAGTCTGGATCAACAATCGAAACAGCCTCTCAAAAAGCACTATTTGAGAAATTATTGGCTGACGCAAATTTAGATCCTCGAGAGCACTTTGTAATTGTGACTGATCCTGGTTCGCCATTAGATACATCAGCTCGATCTTCAGGCTTACGAGTTATCAATGCCGATCCTTTTGTAGGTGGGAGATTTAGCGCCCTCAGCGCCTTCGGGCTTGTTCCAGCTGCGTTGTTAGGAATCGATGCCTCAGTACTGCTCGATGATGCAGATGTTGCTGCTCAAACTTTTGCAGAGCGTAATTCATCTGCAATCAAGTTAGCCACGTTAATTTTCGAGCAAACCATCCAGAACTTTTCGCTTCATGATTCTGGATCTAGCGTTCCAGGTATCGGAGATTGGATTGAACAATTAATAGCTGAATCAACTGGCAAAGATCAGAAAGGTCGCTTACCAATCGTTGTTGAGAACCGTGTTTCCAAGGTCTCTGGCCCAGCAATTTCAATTGGATTTGGAGATGGCGAATGCGATCTCAATATAAATGCATCACTGGGTGAGCACTTCATACTTTGGGAATGGGTAACCGCGTTATTGTGCCGAGCGCTCAAGGTCGATCCATTTAATCAACCAAATGTTACCGAAGCCAAAGAGCGAACTGGCAAACTTCTTCTTGACTGGAGTGAAAACGGAAAACCTGCGAGTAAGCCGATTTTCGAAAACAAAGACCTAGCAGTTTACGGTGAAAGCAATTCGACAGAAATTGTGGGCGTTCTGCGCGACTTAATTGGCCGTTCTGAAAAGTATCTTGCAATCATGGCATATCTAAATCGAGAAGCAGATGTAGAAATACTTAAGTTGCGAGAAGAAATTGCAAAGAAGAAAGAAATTGGAATTACTTTTGGTTGGGGCCCTAGATTTTTACACTCAACCGGGCAGTTTCATAAAGGTGGGGCAAGTAATGGTGGATTTCTTCAAATTACCACTGAAACTGCTGCTGACATCGAGATACCCGGAAAAGATTTTTCATTTGGCGAACTTTTAATGGCACAAGCCCTGGGTGACGGCGAAGCACTTTCTTCGCGTGATTTACCAGTAGTCAGAATTCACCTAAAGAATCGAGCTTTAGGAATTGCGTCGCTTCTAGCGGCAGTAGCTAAGATCTAAGTTTTTAATCTTCACCACGAAGTCGAGCTAAAGCATCTTCCAAAATCTTCTTTGATTCAGCTTCAGTGCGACGTTCTTTGACGTAAGCCAAGTGAGTTTTGTATGGCTCATTCTTGATCGGCATTGGTGGTTTATCTTTATTTAATCCGGCTGGATACCCACATCGTGGGCAATCCCAAATTTCTGGAATCTGAACTGTTTCATCTTCGGCAAATGAAGGACGAGTTTCGTGGCCTTGCGCACACCAATACGAAACTCGGAAACGAGCAATGGCGTCGCCACGCTCTGCTTCGCCCATAGGACCTGCGCCAACGCGACTTCCACGAATTGCGCTACCCATAATTAACTCCCTTATTCAGTTTGTTCCGAATTACATTTGTAAAACTTAGTTACTTCTTTAACACCAAGCTAAGCACAATTACTCCCGCAAACCAGAGACCACCAACAACAATAGTTATGCGATCTAGATTCTTCTCAACTACTGAAGAGCCACCGTAACTAGAAGAGACGCCACCACCAAAGAGGTCAGAGAGTCCGCTGCCTTTGCCTTTGTGAAGCAATACGAGCAGAACCATCAGAATGCTGGTTATAACTAGCAAGATTGATAAAGCTAAAACCACGAATTTCTCCCTCTAATTTGAAAACTGTTAACGCTTGGATACTTCTCGCCCGAGCACTGGCGTAAGGATACCCGCCAATTGCTCCTAAATTACGCGCTTACCGCCCGATGGAAGCGGGCAATTCTGGCAAATTCCTCAGCATCAAGGCTTGCTCCACCGACCAGAACGCCGTCTACATCTGACTGCTTCATGATTTCAACTATGTTCGATGACTTTACCGATCCGCCATAGAGGATGCGAGCTGCCTCGGCTATTTCTGGCGAACCGAACTTTGCCAATTCGAGACGAATCGCAGCGCACACTTCTTGTGCATCTTCCGCACTGGCAGTTTTTCCTGTTCCAATAGCCCAGACTGGTTCGTAGGCGAAAACTATTTTCTTTAAATCTGGCTTGTGAAAACCTTTCAGTCCGTTGCGAACCTGACTTAGAACATGTTCGACATGAGTTCCAGATTCGCGAATAGCAAGTTCTTCACCAATACAGAAAATCGGGGTAATTTCATTTGCGAGAGCAGCTTTAATCTTACGATTTACAATCTCATCACTCTCATTATGTATTGCCCTGCGTTCGGAGTGGCCCGCTAAAACATAAGAGCATCCAAGTTTGTTCAGCATTACACCGCTGATATCACCGGTGTAAGCGCCACTAGCTTCAGGTGATAAATCCTGCGCGCCATAAGAGAGACGAAGGCGATCGCCATCAATAAGAGTTTGGACTGATCGGATATCTGTAAAGGGTGGAATAACTACAACATCAACCGCGTCATAGTCCTTATCATCTAAGGAGTAAGAAAGTTTCTGAGTAACAGCGATCGCCTCAAGATGATTGAGATTCATCTTCCAGTTACCAGCGATTAAAGGCTTACGCATTCTTCCTCCAGAGTTAAGCTTTCATTTTTATCAAACGGACTACTGTAAAGCTATAAGACCAGGCAATTCTTTTCCTTCAAGATACTCAAGAGAGGCTCCGCCGCCAGTCGAGATATATCCAAAATCAGTATCAGCAAATCCTAGTTTACGCACCGCTGCTGCAGAGTCTCCCCCGCCAACAACACTGATACCACTTACCTTTGTTAAAGCTTCGGCAAGAACTTTTGTTCCATTTGCGAAATTAGGAAATTCGAATACGCCCATCGGACCATTCCAGAAGACAGTCTTACATTCACTAATAGCGGCTGCGAATGCTGCGGCACTTACTGGCCCGATATCTAATCCCATCTGATCGGCCGGGATTGAATCTGCTGCGACAATTGTAGGTCTAGCATCAGCGCTAAATTCTGGGGCCACGACAATGTCGGTTGGTAATAGAAATTTAACTCCGCGCTTTTCGGCACGATCCATAAGTTCAATAACAGTTGGAATTAAATCAGTTTCAACCAATGACTTTCCAATCTGCAGACCCTTCGCTGCAAGAAAGGTAAAGAGCATTCCGCCACCAATTGCAATTGTGTCTACTTTCTCCAGAAGATTCGAGATGACACCAATTTTGTCTGACACCTTTGACCCGCCTAGTGCAACACCATAAGGGCGTTCTGGGCTCTGAGTAAGTTTCTTTAAAACATCTACTTCAGCTGCAACAAGATAACCAGCTGCATGCGGAAGCAATTTTGCGACATCATAAACCGAAGCATGTTTACGATGAACAGCTCCAAACCCATCACTTACAAATATATCCGCGTACGAGGCAAGCTCTTTGGCAAGCACCAAACGCTCGGCCTCATCCTTCGAGGTTTCGGCTGCTTCATATCGAATGTTTTCAAGAAGAGTCACGCCTGCGCCACTCAACTTTGCTCCGACAATCTCGCTAGAGAATTCAACGCTCTGTCCAAGCTGTTCGGACAATCGTTTCGCAACCGGTTCTAATGAAAGCTCTGATTTGCGCTCACCTTTTGGTCGGCCAAGGTGCGCAGTAATTACTACCGATGCGTCTTGGGCTAGCAAATATTTGATAGTCGGGAGTGATGCTTTGATTCGGCCGTCATCTGTAATCACGCCATCCTTCAGCGGAACATTGAGATCACAGCGAAGTAGAACTCGCTTCCCACGGACATCAACTGTGTCGAGGGTTTTGATATTCATTAAAGCTTCTTGCCTACATATCCGACTAGGTCTACTAAACGATTTGAGTAACCCCACTCGTTGTCATACCAGCCAACAACCTTTGCAGTTGTTCCGATTACCTTGGTAAGACCAGCATCCAAAATACATGAACTTGGATCAGTGACAATATCTGCAGAAACTATTGGATCTTCTGTATAAGTCAGATAGCCCTTAAGTGAACCTTCGGCAGCCTTCTTTAGCGCCGCATTGATTTCTGCTGCAGTCGCTTCCTTAGCAAGTTCAACAGTCAAATCAGTTGCTGAACCAGTTGGCACCGGAACGCGAAGTGCAAAACCATCCAACTTGCCCTTCAGGTTTGGAAGAACCAGGCTGATTGCTTTCGCTGCACCCGTGGTGCTTGGAATAATTGAAACCGCTGCTGCGCGAGCACGGCGTAGATCCTTGTGTGGCTGATCAAGAACTGATTGATCATTTGTATATGCATGAATTGTTGTCATCAAGCCACGAACAATTCCGAATTCCTCATCCAGGACCTTGGCCATTGGCGCTAGGCAATTTGTAGTACATGATGCATTTGAAATCACGTGGTGGTTAGCAGGGTCATATTTCTCATGATTAACGCCCATAACCACAGTGATGTCTTCATCTGTAGCAGGAGCCGAGATAATTACCTTCTTTGCCCCAGCAGCGATGTGCTTCTTTGCATCTGCAGCTTTAGTGAAAAAACCAGTTGATTCAATAACGATATCTGCTTTAACTTCGCCCCATGGCAAGTTAGCTGGATCGCGCTCTGAAAATACTCGGATTGTTTTGCCATTTACTGTGATTGAGTCATCAGTGAATGTGACTGGGAGACCTAGTCGGCCCAAGATTGAGTCATACTTAAGAAGATGAGCGAGAGTTGCATTGTCAGTTAAATCGTTGATTCCCACGATTTCGATATCCGCACCTGACTGAAGTGCTGCGCGGAAGAAGTTGCGACCAATGCGTCCAAAACCATTAATTCCAACACGTACCATTTAATTGCCTGCCTCAGAAAATAAGAAAATTAATAAACCACAACGTTGTAGAGACCGAATCCTATCAGCCGCTACTGCCCTATTCCGCTAAGAGATCCGGGCTCAAGCCTGCTTCAGTATCTGGAATTCCCAAATCATGGGCCCGCTTATCGGCCATTGCCAACAATCTTCTAATCCGGCCAGCGATTGCATCTTTTGTCATTGGTGGAGTTGCCAGCGAACCCAATTCTTCAAGACTTGCTTGCCCGTGGTTAATCCGCAATTCACCTGCTTGTTTTAAATGATCTGGAATTTCAGGGCCGAGTATTTCCATGGCGCGAGCGACTCGAGCAGATGCGGCGACTGCAGCACGAGCTGAGCGACGTAAGTTTGCATCATCAAAATTTGCTAACCGATTGGCAGTTGCTCGAACTTCGCGGCGCATCCGTCGCTCTTCCCAAGCTAAAACACTTTCATGAGCGCCTAACCTTGTTAGTAGTGCACCAATTGCATCGCCGTCGCGAAGAACAACTCGATCAACGCTTCTAACTTCGCGAGCCTTTGCAGTAATTCCCAATCTTCTTGCAGCTCCAACTAGAGCAAGCGCAGCTTCAGGTCCTGGGCAAGTAATTTCTAGCGCTGAAGATCTACCTGGTTCAGTGAGCGAACCATGCGCTAAAAATGCACCGCGCCATGCTGCCTCTGCATCGCAAATTCCAGCAGAAACAACTTGCGGTGGAAGACCACGGATTGGACGATTATTTGCATCGATTAAACCAGTCTGTCTTGCAAGTGCATCGCCATCTGATGTAACTCGAACTACGTAACGACTTCCTTTGCGCAATCCACTTGGCGATAGAACAGCAAGTTCACTTTCATGCCCAAAAATTTCTGAAATATCTTTTCTTAAACGACGAGCACCTTGCGCAGTATCAAGTTCTACTTCGATCGCGATCTTGCCCGAAGTGATATGTAATCCACCAGCGAATCTAAGAAGAGCGGACACTTCGGCTTTGCGGCAGCATGGCTTTGAAATCGAAAGTCGACTTAATTCATCTTTAACTGCTGCAGTCATTGCCATGGGCGCTATTTAAGCAGGGTTCATTCAAAAATGTGGCTGAAAAGCGAACTCATTTTCGCAGGGTCATGGTGATTTCGGTCGTTATTCCTGGCCACATCGCTCACAATTAGTTCGCCACCGAGCTCTTTGACCATTTCCCGTAAGCCATTTTTCGAAACAAGAACTGTTGGATCCACGATTGCGATATCAAGTTTCAGAGTAGAGATGTGCGAAAGAACTAGGCGCAGATGTTCTTCCGGAGTATTACCCGCAAATTCATCGGCACCTTCGGGTCCCTGCAAATTCATAACCATAATCTTTTTTGCGGGACTAGTAGAAATCGCATTGGCCAGATCCTTGACCAAGAAGTGCGGCATAACACTCGAAAACCAGGAACCTGGTCCAAACACCAGCCATTCGGCCTTGGAAATTGCTTCTAATACTTGTGGCGTTACTACTGGGTTTTCTGGAAGCAATCTAAGTGATTGCAATTTACCTTTCGCGGTAGCTACTTCAATCTGACCGCGAATAGTTTGTAGTCCAGAATTTGTTTCGAAATCGCCCTCGATTTCAAGCGGCTGGAGTGACATTGGCAGCACTCGGCCAACAATTTTTAGCAAATCCCCCACACGATCTATTCCTGCAACCAGATCATCGGAACTATCCCAGAGCGCAGCCATTAGTAAATTCCCTAGCGCATGCCCATTTAGATCTCCAGAAGTATTGAAACGATGCTGAATTATTTGGGCCCAACTCTGGCCCCAGGCATCAGATCCACAGAGCGCGGCTAGCGCCATTCGCATATCCCCAGGTGGAAGAAAATTAAATTCTTCACGAATTTTTCCGCTGGAACCACCGTTATCAGCAACAGTTACGACCGCAGTGATTGTTGGAGTTACATCACGTAATGCAGTTAACGTCGCGGCAAGTCCATGACCCCCGCCGAATGCAACGACTTTGGGTGTTGCGCTAGACATTAAACTTCGCGACCCAGATCTCTATGAACTGCTTGAGCAGATATGGAGCGTGAATTTATTTGAGGTGAGCTCGCGAATCGCTTGGCAAGTTCTTCTGAGATTGCAACGCTTCGATGTTTTCCACCAGTGCAGCCAACTGCGAGAGTCAAATACTTACGCCCCTCTTGCATGAAACCAACTGCCATGGTTTCAAAGAGAGATTGATACTTTGTTAAAAACTCTTGCACATTTGCACTCGACAACACATTCTCTGAAACCGGCTTATCCAATCCAGTCAGTGGTCGCAATTCGGGGATCCAATGTGGATTCGCGATGAATCTACAATCCATAACCAAATCAGCATCTACTGGAATTCCATATTTGTATCCAAAGGAGAGGATATTTACTCGTAGATCAGAATCTGAATCTGTGCTAAAAATTTCACCGATCTTGGCCTCTAGTTGGTGGATATTCAAAGAGGAGGAATCAATGACGAAATCTGCAGCGGCGCGAACATCCTGTAACCGAGATCGCTCTTTTGCGATTCCATCCAAAATTCGATCTGTTCCTTGAAGTGGGTGTGGCCGTCTCGTAGCTTCGAATCTTCTTACTAGTGCTTCATCCGAGGCATCAACAAAGAGAATACGTCTCGAAATATTGAGTTCTCCTAAATCCGATAGCGACTTGGTCAGATCATCGAAGAATTCGCCACCTCGAACATCAATGACAACTGCAATTGCTGATGGAGTCTTTGCTGCCATTTCGCAGAGTGAGGAAATCATCGAAGGCGGAAGATTATCTACGACATACCATCCGAGATCTTCTAGTGCATGTGACACTGTTGATTTGCCGGCGCCGCTCATCCCGGTGATAACTAAGACCTCGTTAGAACTCATGGCTTAATCCTCTCAAGTAATTTCGCCAGTCTCCATATTAATACTCTGGCCTGCTTTAGGTTGTTCGCTTAGGTAAGTAAATATCGACTCAGCAATATTGGGCCCGATACCAGGTATCGCCGCAAGTTCTGGTATCGAAGCTTTTCGGATTGCGGTTACGGAGCCAAACTGTTCAAGCAGAGCCGCTCTACGCGCCTCGCCCAATTTCGGAATATCGTCTAAGAGAGATTCAAGCATAACTTTCGAGCGCTTACTTCTATGAAATGTGATTGCAAAACGATGCGCTTCATCTCTGATTCGTTGTAGAAGATAGAGCCCTTCGCTGTGTCTAGGAAATATTACTGGCTCCTTGCTATCTACAAGCCACACTTCTTCAAGTCGCTTCGCCAGGCCACAAACAAATATGTCAGATATGCCGAGTTCGGCCAACGCTTTTGAGGCCGCAGCAACCTGAGGTGCGCCACCATCGACGACAATTAATTGCGGTGGATATGCAAACTTTGGTCGGGCTCCTCCAGATATTGATAACTCTGATGTATCAATTTCTCGCTCCGCTAAATACCGTTTCAATCTTCTAGTGAGAACATGATGCATGGCGCGCGTATCGTCGAATCCCGCTTCATCATCGATTGCGAATCTACGATAGTCACTCTTCTTGATTTGACCATCTTCAAATACCACCATTGAAGCAACCATGTGCTTTCCCTGAATATTTGAAATGTCGAAACATTCGATACGTAACGGAAGTTCTGGAAGATCCAATAGATTGGCAATCTCTTCTAGGGCCCTACCCGAAACTGCCGCATCATTAGAACGCTTACTGAGGTATTGGATGAGAGCTTGGTGGGCATTGCGCTTGACGGTATTGATCACTTCAAACTTATCCCCACGTTGGGGCTTGGATATCGATACCCGATGTCCAGATTTATCGGTCAACCAATTCTCAATTGTCTCAAGGTTTTCTGGCAATTCATCAACCAAGATTTCTGCAGGGGCATCAAGCTCCGAGTAAATCTTGGAAATCATCGCTTCAATTACATTCTCGTCTTCAAGAACATCAGAGCGATCTAAAATCCAGGAGCGCGAACCAACAACCCGACCAAATCTAACTGTGAACATAGTTATGCTGGCGTGAGTTATTTCCGAATGCGTCGCCAATAAATCAGCAGAGAAGTTGTCACTTAGAAACGTGCCAGAAGTTTCAGCAGATCTTTCAATCGCAGATATTTGATCCCGTATACGTGCCGCCTGTTCAAATTCTTCTCGCTCCGAGGCCTCAAGCATCTCTTTACTAAGCGTTGCTGCAATATCGCCTGAACTAGTATCAACGAATTTCACAAGTTTCTTCGCAATTCCTAGATGTTCCTCTTTCGAAACCCAAGAAACACACGGTGCACTGCATTTGCCAATATCGCCAAGTAGGCATTGTCGCTTGCTCTTGACTGCTCTTGAAAAGTTCGAATCGGTGCAGCTTCGAATCGGATATAGCTTCTGGATTACATCGAAACTACTTCGCAGCGCCCAGGCATGAGCATAAGGGCCAAAATATTTCACACCTGGCCGCTTCTTTGCTCGAGAGATAAAGAGCCGCGGAAATTCTTCAGCGATACTGACTGCAAGATAGGGATAAGACTTATCATCTTTAAATTGAATGTTGTATTTGGGATTTTCAGTCTTAATCCAAGTGAATTCAAGCTGTAACGCTTCGATTTCGGTGTTTACTATCGTCCAATCAACACGTACCGCTTCGTGGACCATGCGATACGTTTTCTCGAGCAAGTTCTTCTGGAAATAAGAATTTAGTCGATTCTTTAAGTTCTTAGCTTTACCAACATAGATCACAACGCCCTTGTCGTTGAAGAAACGATAAACACCAGGTTCGGTAGGAATTGATTCTGGGCGGTAACTCGCAGGCTCAGTCATTGCTATCCCTTTAGCGAGGCTGCCAGAAACGTTCCGGTATAACTAGCTTTATTTTTTGCAACTGCTTCAGGTGTTCCTTCGGCTACAACAACTCCGCCACCAGAACCACCTTCTGGTCCCAGATCAATCACCCAATCTGCAGATTTGATTACATCCAAATTATGTTCAATCACAATTACAGTGTTGCCAGTATCCACTAAACGATTTAATACAATCAGAAGTTTACGAACATCCTCGAAGTGAAGGCCAGTCGTAGGTTCATCTAATACATAGATTGTGCGCCCAGTAGAGCGACGTTGAAGTTCGGTCGCTAACTTAACGCGCTGGGCTTCGCCGCCAGAAAGAGTTGGAGCGGATTGTCCCAATCTTACATAACCAAGACCTACATCATTTAGAGTCCTCAAATAGCGTGCAATTGCCGGAACAGATTCAAAGAAGGTGAAAGCCTCTTCAATTGGCATATTCAGAACTTCAGCAATTGTCTTGCCCTTGTAATGAACTTCTAAAGTTTCGCGGTTGTATCGAGCACCGTGACAGACTTCGCAAGGGACGTAAACATCCGGCAGGAAGTTCATTTCAATAGTTATCGTTCCATCGCCAGCACAATTCTCGCAACGACCGCCCTTCACGTTAAATGAGAAGCGGCCTTGCTGATAGCCACGAATTTTGGCCTCTGTTGTCTCAGCAAATAGAGCTCGGACCTTATCGAAGACACCGGTGTAAGTAGCTGGGTTAGATCTCGGAGTTCTACCAATCGGTGACTGATCAACATGAACTACTTTGTCCAGAAGTTCTAGCCCAGTAATAGTTTTATGACGACCGGGAACAATACGTGCACCATTTAATTTGTTGGCCAATACTGAATACAAGATGTCATTTACAAGTGTTGACTTACCAGAACCACTAACACCAGATACAGCGACAAAAGCGCCTAACGGAAATGAGACATCTATATTCTGCAGGTTGTTCTCGCGTGCGCCTTTTACAACCAAACTTCGCTTGGCATCTAATTCGCGTCGTTTTTTCGGGACTTCAATCTTAGTTCGCCCTGCTAAATAAGCACCTGTGATTGAATCTTTCGCTGTAATAAGAGCTTGATAATCGCCGGAGGAAACTACGTGTCCACCATGTTCGCCTGCTCCAGGACCGATATCGACAATCCAGTCTGCGGTTCTAATTGTGTCTTCGTCGTGTTCAACAACAATCAAGGTGTTTCCGAGATCGCGAAGTCTGGTTAACGTATCAATCAAACGTCGATTATCACGTTGGTGCAATCCAATACTTGGTTCATCCAATACATACAGAACACCAACTAGCCCGGAACCTATCTGTGTCGCCAGACGAATTCGTTGTGCCTCTCCCCCAGAAAGAGTCGCAGCAGGTCTGGCAAGAGACAGATAATCCAAGCCAACATCAAGAAGAAAACCGAGCCGGGCATTAACCTCTTTGAGAACACGTTCGGCAATCTGTTTTTCGCGAGCATTTAAGGAAATCTTCTTTAGAAAATCTGCGCATTCTTTAATCGAAAGTTCGCAGATTGCAGCGATGCTCTTGTCGCCAATTGTTACAGCTAGAACTTCTGGCTTTAAACGTGATCCTTTGCAGACCGGACAAGGGGTTTCACGCATATAAGCTTCAAACTTATCTCGAGAGTAATCACTATCAGTCTCTGAGTGGCGACGTTCGATAAAAGAAACTACGCCTTCGAAACCAGTTGAATAGTTTCGATCGCGGCCGTATCTATTCTTGTATTTCACATGAACTTCGAAGTCCCAACCATTTAGAAGTGCATCCTTCGCCTTTGCAGATAACTTCTTCCACGGTGTATCCATCGAGAACTTAAGTTCACTGGCTAGGCCCTCAACTAGTCGGGCCCAATATCCGGTTGATTGTCCACCAGCCCAAGGTGCAATTGCGCCTTCATTTATCGAAAGTTCATCGTTAGGGATTACTAATTCTTCATCTACTTCGAGTTTTGTTCCGATACCTGAACAATCTGGACAAGCACCAAATGGCGAGTTGAAAGAGAAAGATCTTGGCTCAAGTTCTTCAAAAGAGAGGCCACAATCATGGCAGGCCATGTGTTCGCTATATGTTCGCTCTTTATCTAGCGAACCCACTTTCTTATCTACAAAATCTAGAATCACCAATCCACTTGCCAACCTAAGAGCAGTTTCAATTGAATCTGTTAGGCGGGTCTTTGATTCTGCCTTAACGGTCAAGCGATCGACCACGACTTCAATCGTGTGCTTCTCTTGTTTCTTCAACTTAGGAACTTCCGCTATTGGATAGACAGTTCCGTTAACACGAACTCGAGAGAATCCCTGAGTTGTGAAATCTTTGAAGAGATCGAGAAACTCACCTTTGCGGGCACGTATTACTGGCGCAAGAACCAAGAATTTTGTATCAACAGGCATTGCAAGTATTTGATCAACAATATTCTGAGGGGTCTGTTTCGCAATCGCCTCTCCACATTTAGGACAATGTGGTCGACCAGCTCGGGCAAAGAGTAGGCGCAAATAATCGTAAACCTCGGTAATTGTTCCGACAGTTGAACGTGGATTTCGATTCGTTGATTTCTGATCAATCGAAACGGCTGGCGAAAGCCCTTCAATGAAATCGACATCTGGCTTATCCATCTGTCCAAGGAATTGGCGCGCATATGCCGAAAGTGACTCCACATAACGACGTTGTCCCTCGGCAAAGATTGTGTCGAATGCTAGAGATGATTTTCCAGATCCAGATAGCCCAGTGAAAACAATTAATGAGTTACGAGGAAGATCGATTGAGACGTTCTTCAAATTATGCTCGCGAGCACCGCGAACAACTAAACGATCAATACTCAAGTGCCCGCCTCTTCCATTCCGCGAAGCTCTTTCTTGAGCTCTCGTATCTCATCTCGGAATCTAGCTGCGAGTTCGAACTGCAAATCTCCCGCTGCCAGTTTCATCTGATCTGTAAGGGATTCTATGAGACCAATAAGTTCTTGTCTTGGTAGGGAGTGGCCAGAAACCTTAATTCCAGATGAAACCCCCTTAGAACTCAGAGTTTCGGTATCTTCGGCCTCTTTAGTAATCAAATCTGTAATGTCCGCAATCTTTTTGCGCAATGGCGTCGGATCGATTCCGTGTTCGGTGTTGTATGCAACCTGCTTCTCCCGACGGCGATTTGTCTCATCAATCGCTTGCGCCATCGCGGGAGTAATGCTGTCGGCATACATGTGCACTTCACCAGAAACATTTCTTGCCGCGCGACCAATGGTTTGAATAAGTGAAGTAGCTGACCGAAGGAAGCCTTGTTTGTCAGCATCCAGAATTGCAACTAAGGAAACCTCGGGAAGATCTAGTCCTTCACGAAGCAAGTTGATTCCGATTAAAACATCATATTCACCAGATCTAAGCTCGCGAAGTAATTCAACCCGACGGAGTGTGTCCACTTCAGAGTGCAAATAACGAACTCTTACTCCAAGCCCCATCAAGTAATCCGTCAAGTCTTCGGACATTTTCTTAGTCAAAGTTGTGACCAAAATTCTTTCATTCTTCGCCGCGCGAAGATTTATCTCATATACCAAATCATCAATCTGGCCCTTAATTGGTTTTATAACGATTTGGGGATCAACAAGCCCAGTCGGTCTAATGACTTGCTCTACGAACTGTCCACCAGTCTTCTCAAGTTCATATTTACCAGGCGTTGCAGACAAGTAAACAGTCTGGCCTTTTCGTTCAATAAATTCTGCGAATCTAAGTGGTCGGTTGTCCATCGCAGACGGCAATCTAAATCCGTGTTCAACCAATGTGCGTTTACGAGAGGCATCGCCTTCATACATGGCACCGATTTGCGGCACAGTTACATGGGATTCATCAATGACAACTAGAAAATCTTCTGGGAAATAATCCAGCAGACAGTTCGGTGGCGAACCCGCTTCCCGTCCATCGATATGTCGCGAATAGTTTTCAATGCCCGAACAGAAACCAAGCTGGCGCATCATCTCGATGTCAAAGGTGGTCCGCATCCGGATGCGTTGAGCTTCAAGCAATTTATTCTGGCGCTCGAACTCATCCACCTTGCCTTCCATCTCAATTTCGATAGCCGAGATCGCGCGATTCATAGTTTCAGGTCCAGCCGAATAATGGCTAGCCGGAAAGATATACATCTCAGATTCATCACGGATGATTTCGCCAGTTAATGGATGCAAAGTTGTAATTCGCTCGATCTCATCACCAAACATTTCAATTCGCAAGGCCAACTCTTCATACATAGGAATAATCTCAATAGTGTCGCCACGAACTCGAAATGTTCCACGTTCAAACGCCATATCGTTTCGCTTGTATTGAATATCAACAAACTTTCGCAATAACTTATTGCGTTCTATTGAATCACCAACCTGTAATTTAATCATTCGATCTACATACTCTTGGGGAGTACCCAGGCCGTAAATACAAGAAACTGTTGCAACGACAATTACATCGCGACGAGTAAGCAGGGAATTAGTGGCCGAATGTCGAAGCCGTTCTACTTCACTGTTTACCGAACTATCTTTCTCGATAAAGGTATCGGTCTGTGGAACATATGCCTCGGGTTGGTAATAGTCGTAATAGGAAACAAAATATTCAACCGCGTTATTAGGCATCAACTCGCGGAACTCGTTTGCCAATTGAGCAGCTAAAGTTTTATTCGGAGCTAAAACAAGAGTTGGGCGTTGTAGCTTTTCGATGAGCCAGGCAGTCGTTGCAGATTTACCTGTTCCAGTTGCTCCCAGCAGAACGACATCAGACTCCCCCGCATTGATTCGCATCGCAAGTTCTGCAATTGCTGATGGTTGATCTCCTGAAGGGATGTAATCACTAATGACTTCGAATGGATTTACTTTGCGCTGCAGATCGGTAATCGGGCGCATGAATTAGGAAACGTTCGCTTTCGCCCTGGGAAGAAGGACATCTTCGTAAATGTTTTCAACTTGCCTAAGAAGCGAATCTAAATCTCCGTCATTTTTGAGCACCGAATCTGCAATCTCTGCGCGTTGCTCATCCGTCGCCTGAACTCTCATTCGGGCTTCAATTTCATAACCTTTAAGACCGCGATTTTTAAGCCTTGAAATTCGATTCTCCAAACTGGCTTCTACGGTGATTACATAATCAAATCTGTCTTGACCTTTCGTTTCGACCAGAATTGGAATCTGATAAACGATTACTGAATCTTTCGGACTTTCTTGAACAATTACCTCAAAGGCTTCGGCTACTCGTGGGTGAATGATCTCTTCTAGAGTTTTGCGAGCGTCTGGATCAGCAAAGACGATCTGGCCTAACTTGCTGCGATCTAAGACTCCATTAGTAAGAATTTCATCGC
>JBILDT010000036.1:0-8406 GCA_044352485.1 Candidatus Nanopelagicaceae bacterium | reverse complement strand
ATCACTGATGACGTTGACATAACGCAACATAAATGCGGCAATCTGCACCATTAACTTTGGTAGGTGCAACTTCTCTAATCCGCGCAAGAGCTCGCGCGCGGTAGTGCTTGTCGACAGAACGACCGCACTCAACACACCCAGGGTTCCCTTGGCAACAATTCCTGCCGCCGCCAACAAACTTTCACGATAAAGATTAAATGGGCCCACCTCAAAGCGCTCACCGGTTCCAAAGAATGGCATGAGGATTGCAAAGAGGATAAACGGAATTTCAATCAGTGATCGCTTTAGCAATGTTGGTGTTGGAATTTTGGCAACGAGCGAGACTATAAAAATCGCTGCGAAGTAGGCAATGAATGCCTGCCACTGAGTAATAGGCGTAGCAGCGGAAACGATGATGAAGGAAAGGACTGCCATGATTTTTACATGCGCCGGTAAGCGGTGAACTAAAGAATGGCGGTGTAGGTAGAGGCGTTCTCCTACATCATGGCCGTGATGATGCTGAAGCTCTGTCTCAGTTTTTACGATTTACTCTTATTGAATCGACGCAATCCATAAAAGATTGCAAATGAAACAGCTGAAGTGACCCCAACGCCGATTACACCAGCAAGTCCGCCAGAGAGCCGTTCATTCTCTACTCCGGCAACACCGTATTCAGCCAATGGGCTATCTTTTAACGGGCTCTCTTTTGCTTTATCTAAAAAGCCAATTTCGCCAGCCGATTTTTCAAAGCCATCTGGATGTGAAGACGCATAGTAAGAAACACCACCCGCAAGAACAAGAGATGCTGCAAAGCCGATAATGATAAAACGGTTTTTCATCTTAGGCCTTTCTAATTTCAAGTTGCTGTTTTGTTCCACGGTATCCATAGACCAGATCTGGACGGGTTGCTAAAACTGCGGTTACTGCGAAAGCTGTGATTATTGCTTCGCCGATTCCAACTAGAAGATGTGTGCCCATCATTCCGGTAAAGACCGCTGTAAGTGAAAATGTTGATGTTGCACCGATTGCATATTGAAGCAAGAAGCCCATCACTGCCGCTGGCACAGAAATAAATCCCGCGATGGTGGCTGCGGTGCTTATTGAAGTTTTATTCTTTGGAAGCACCTTCTTGACAAGTAGAAAGGCTCCGTAACCAACCCAGACACCAATGATTGAAAAGTTAAAGACATTCAAACCCGCGGCCGTTAATCCTCCATCAGCAAAGAGCAGTGCTTGTAAAAGTAAGACCACGCTAAGAGCAAGAGTCGCCACATAAGGCCCGACTAACACTGCGGCTAACACGCTTCCAAAGAGATGTCCGCTTGTGCCAGCTGCAACCGGAAAGTTGAGCATCTGAACAGCAAAGATAAATGTTGCAGTTAGGCCTGCGAGTGGCGCGGTTTTCTCATCAAGAGATTTAGCAGCCCCTTTGAGGCAAGCACCAATACCGATAGCAGAAGCCACGGCAAAGCCAGCAGAGGTCGGTAGATCAATAAATCCATCAGGAATATGCATACCCAAATTTTATTGCAAATAATTCGCATCTGCAACTTGAAAGCAATGTGTCCCACCTGGGAATTCGACTCCCCCTATGTGTGGGAGTATCGCTCAGTGATTGCCACTCAAAGCGTTGAACTCCGAGCTGGCGCAAGACTCTTAGTTAAAGATGTCGCGGTCCGAATCAACAGCGGTGACCGTATCGGCTTCGTAGGCCGAAATGGCGCCGGAAAATCAACCCTTGCAAAGTGCCTGGCTGGTGAAACCCTGCCGGCTGGTGGCCAAATAACCCGAACCGGAAGCATCGGATATCTCCCCCAGGATCCAAGAACTGGCGATCAAGAAGAATCAGTTATAAATCGAATTTTATCTGCCCGCGGCCTAGACCAAATTGTTCTGCGAATGCGCAAGGCCGAAGAAGCTATGGCTACAGCAACACCAGAAGAATTAGAACTCGCGCTAGAACGTTATGCCCGCGTCGATAGCGAATTTAATGCAGCCGGCGGATACGGTGCATCGGCCGAAGCCGAATCAATTGCGACAAACCTTGGATTGCCAGAGCGGTTGTTTGAAGAGCCGATTCAAGTTTTGTCTGGTGGTCAACGACGTCGTGTCGAACTTGCCCGACTTCTTTTTAGCGGCGCCGAAACGCTTCTGCTCGATGAGCCTACAAACCACTTGGATGCCGAGTCCATTAACTGGTTGCGTGAATACTTAACAAAGTATTCCGGTGGCCTAGTTGTTATTTCTCACGATGTTGCCTTGATCGAAACCGTTGTAAATAAAGTTTTCTACATCGATGCCAATCGAAATGTTATTGATGTCTATAACATGGGCTGGAAGAAATATTTATTACAGCGCGAAGCCGATGAGCACCGTCGCAAGAAGGAACGCGCAAATGCCGAAAAGAAGGCCGAAATCTTGCAGAAGCAGGGCGAGAAGATGCGCGCCAAAGCTTCTAAGGCAACTGCTGCCCAAGGAATGTTACGTCGCGCTGAATCACTTATTTCGAATCTTGAAGATGTTCGCAAATCCGACAAGGTTGCAAAGCTCCGCTTCCCTACCCCAGCCCCATGCGGCAAGACGCCTCTTATGGCAACTGGTCTAAGTAAGTCCTACGGTTCGCTAGAAATCTTCACCGATGTTGATCTTGCAATCGATAGATCTTCTCGCGTTGTAATCCTTGGGCTAAACGGAGCAGGAAAGACGACGCTTCTAAGTATCTTGGGTGGCACCAACGAATCCGATACTGGTGAAATCCTGCCAGGTCATGGTTTAAAAATTGGCTACTACACCCAGGAACACGAATCGCTTGATTTCGAACGAACCGTATTAGAGAACATGCTCTCTGCTGGTGACAAAATCAGCGAACAACAAGCTCGTCAAACTCTCGGTTCTTTCTTGTTCTCTGGCGATGATGTGCAGAAGCCAGTAAAGGTTTTAAGTGGTGGCGAGCGAACCAGGCTTGCTCTTGCCACCCTTGTCGTCGGTTCGGCAAATGTTCTCTTACTTGATGAGCCAACAAATAACTTGGACCCGGCATCACGCGAAGAGATTCTCGCAGCCCTCGGCGAATATCAAGGGGCTGTTGTTCTTGTAAGTCACGATGTTGGCGCAGTCCAAGCACTCAAGCCAGAGCGCGTCTTATTGCTTCCAGATGGCGATGAAGATTTATGGGGCAATCAGTATCTAGAACTAATTGCCCTCGAATAAATCTAACTTCTTAGCTTTAAGAGCGAAGCGCAAACGCAAATGCGCGGAAATCTTCAACAAGTAAGTCAATCTCCTTCTGACCATGTGCCAGAGAAATCAACCACTGCTCATCAAGCCCCGGAGGCGTGATGATTCCGCGGTTCATTGACCAGAGCCAAGAAAGTTCAGCGATTGCAAAGTCAGTTGCCTTGTAATCACGGTAATTGCGAACTGGATCTTTCGACCAAGTTACGCAGCCCTTAACTCCGAAACCAACTGTGTGCGCAGGAAGTTGGAATTCTTCGATAATCGCTGTGATCCGATCGAGTGCTTGCTTGTTTAATGCTTCAGCTTTTGCAAGCGCCTCTTCGGTGCACAAACGATCCATTGCGCGAAGACCTGCCATTGCCAATGGGTTGCCGTTGAATGTTCCAAAGTGTGCCATTGCACCGGTTGCGATTGTGTCCATGATTTCTGCTTTGCCACCAAATGCGGCAAGTGGAAGTCCACCACCGATTGATTTAGCAAGACAGATTAAATCTGGTTGAACACCGATGCGATGTGCTGCGCCTTGAGGGCCAGCTGTCAGACCAGTTTTAACTTCGTCAAAGATAAGAACGATGTTGTATTTGGTGCAGAGATCGCGGACAGCTGCAAGATAGCCAGCATCAGGAAGAACGATTCCGAGGTTTTCTAGAACTGGCTCCAAGATGAAGCAGGCAATTGATTCGTGATCCCGTGCAAAAACCTTTTCAAGTGCAGGAAGGTTGTTGAAAGGAACTACGAAGACAACACCAGCATTAATTCCATGTCCAATAACTGGATTTGGCTCTTCTGGATTGCCGGCTTGATCCAAGGATGGCTTAGCCGAAACCGTAAGTGGGTCATAGCTACCGTGGTAGCCACCCTCTAACTTAACAATTGCAGATTTGCCAGTGAATGCTTTTGCAGTGCGAACCGCATACATCGTGGCTTCGGTTCCTGAGTTTGCAAAGCGGACCTTCTCGATACCAAAGCGCTTGCACAGGCGCTCTGCGCCATCGCGAGAGATTGGGGATGGAGTAACGAATAGCGTTCCACCTTCGAGAGCTGCCTTGGTCTCGGCAATTACTTCTTCATTCAAGTGACCGGCAAGCATTGCGCCGAAGCCCATTGAAAGATCAAGTAGTTGTCGACCATCGACATCCGTCATCCAGGCACCCTTAGCCGAAACGATGCTAATTGGGTATGGATCCCAGTATTGGAAGCTTGAAGTCACGCCAAGTGGCGAAGAGTCCTTTGCAATGGTGCTTTCAACACCTGAAGCGAAAGTTGATTTTGAAAATAACGCCCACTCAGCCGCCATTAATTCTTTTATTCTTTCAGGCGAAACTGGAGTGACAACGTTTGGGGTCTTGCGGAAAGTCTGTGGTTCTAGAGTTCAGGTCATTTTGGAAAGAAGTACCTTTTGTTGGATGGCCCGCTAATAATCAGCGAATCCCTTTTGGGTACGAGCTCCTTTGTTTGATGGAAAACTTGGTAGTTTTCCTATAAAGGCGAAGGTATCAGGGAATGCCAGAAAACGCACTAATAGGCTGACTTCGTGCGTGTTCACCCCCTCTATTTTGGACAATTTTTCAAAAATTTTCAAAAGTTATGCGTAGGCACCCGGTATCAGAATTTTCTCATGACTGTTTAATCACAAGCAAAGACGGACCTTTCGGACATGAGTCGCGACGTAACTACGACAGAATAAGGTTAGAGGTGTATATACAAAACCCAAGGAGTTTAAATGGCTAAGGCGCGCGTTGAATTAGATGAAAATGGATTAGATCCAAATAGATGGCGCGCACTTTTTGTTATTGCAATCGCTTCCTTGATGGTTGTTCTTGATGCATCGATTGTAAATATTGCATTGCCAAGTGCTCAGGCAGAGCTAGGTATCTCAGATGCAAACCGACAGTGGGTTGTCACCGCATACTCACTTGCCTTCGGAAGTTTGCTGCTACTTGGTGGCCGCATATCTGATTATGTTGGTCGGAAGAAGATATTTATTGTTGGACTTATTGGTTTCGCTGTGGCCTCGGCTCTTGGTGGAATTGCCTCTAATCAAGAGTTGCTCTTTGCCGCACGCGCACTTCAAGGTGCATTTGGTGCGCTACTCGCACCTGCCGCTCTCGCACTTATCAATGTGACTTTTACAGTTCCCAAGGAGCGTGCCCGAGCTTTTGGTGTTTATGGCGCAATCGCTGGTGGTGGCGCAGCAATTGGCTTGATCCTTGGCGGCGTGCTAACCGAATATGCAAACTGGCGTTGGTGTTTGGGTGTCAATGTTCCAATCGCTCTTTTCGCAGTGCTACTTGCGATTCCATTTATTAATGAATCAAAGGCGACGGGCGATAATAAATATGACATTCCAGGCGCCACAACCGTAACTCTCGGGCTGGTCGCACTTGTCTATGGCTTCAGCCAAGCTGCAACTGAAGGCTGGTCAGATTTCTCTACCTATCGATTCTTCATAGTCTCAGCAATCTTTCTTATCGCCTTCTTTGTTATCGAGAAGAAGGTTCCGAATCCGCTCCTTCCGCTTCGCGTCTTAACTGAGCGCAACCGCGGTGGTTCATATTTAGCCTCGCTCCTAGTCGGAACTGGCCTCTTTGCAATGTTCTTGTTCTTAAGTATTTACCTACAAAGTTTCTTGCAATATTCGTCGCTGAAATCCGGCTTTGCATTCTTGCCATTCTCAGCGGGCATAATTGTCTTTGCCGGTATTGCCTCACAATTGCTTCCAAAAATTGGTCCTAAGCCACTTATGACAACCGGACTTATTGCGGCATCTGCCGGACTTCTGCTGCTTTCAAGAATTACACCGACATCAACTTATGTTGCAGATATTCTGCCGGCACTACTAGTTATGTCCAGCGGCATGGCGCTCTTCTTTATTCCCAGCGCTTCCACCGCATTGCATAACGCTGGTGAACACGATGCCGGTGTTGCAGGCGCTGTTCTAAATACCAGCCAACAGATCGGTGGTGCACTCGGCGCCGCTCTTCTAAACACTGTTGCAATCTCTTCGGCTTCGGCATATGCGAAGGTCAATACCAGTCTTGGTGAAAATGTGCAGGTCTACGCCCAAGTCCACGGATTTAGCACAGCATTTAAATTTGGTGCTGGCTTCCTATTACTTGGCGCAATTGTCAGCTTCTTCTTTTTAAATGTCGGCAAAGATTCACTTGTAGAAAGTGAGTCCGGAGCAATCCATTAATCCAAGAAGAAGTCGAGCAAGAAATCTTTGGTTCCTGGCTTGACTGAATACTTTTCTAGATCTGTGATGCCCTCGGACGCAAGAACTTCATCATCAACAAAGAAGTTTCCAGTGGTTGTCTTGGCATCGCGATTTAGAATTATGTAAGCAGTGTCAGAAAGAATCTCAGGCTTACGACAGAAATCAGTATCGACACCAGGAATCATTTGAAGTGCCGCAGTATCGATTGCGGTACGAGGCCAGAGTGCATTTACCGCAATACCCTCGCGTTTAAATTCTTCAGACATCCCGAGAACGCACATACTCATTCCATATTTAGACATTGTGTAAGCCACGTGATTTTTAAACCATTTTGGGTTCATTGAAAGTGGTGGCGAGAGCGTAAGAATGTGAGGATTCCGACCAGCCTTCGCGCTCTCTCGAAGATATGGAATAGCGGCTTGTGAAGTTAAGAAGGTGCCGCGAACGTTTACATCGAACATCAAATCAAAGCGCTTTGCCGGGGTCTTTTCGGTAGGCGTTAAATTGATGGCACTTGCGTTGTTGATCAAGATATCTAGCCCGCCAAATTGCGTTGCCGCTTTTGCGACAGCTGCTTCAATTGCAGCCTCGTCTCGAATGTCGCATTGAATCGGTAGCGCAGTTCCGCCTGCCGCCTCGATTTCTTTAGCGGCCGAGAAAATTGTTCCTGGAAGCTTTGGATTCTCCTCCGCGGTTTTCGCCGCAATCGCAATGCTTGCGCCATCCGCTGCCGCCCGAAGCGCAATTGCAAGACCGATTCCCCGGGATCCCCCCGTGATGAATATTCGTTTTCCGGCTAGTGACATTTTCTACCCCTTTGATTTTTTCTCAAGAAACTTCATGAATGCGATCTGGGCTTCATCTGATTCCAGAGCAATTCTAAATAGTTCGCTCTCGGCTTCCATCACCATTGCTACCGCTTGGTGTTGACCGCTCTTTAGAAGTGCCTTGGTGTTTATGACTGAGGTTGGTGGTTGATTTGCAATAACTTCTGCAACCTCTAGCGCCCTAGCCAGTGGATCTGGAACTACTTCATTTACTAAACGCATCTGGTGCGCTTCGGTTCCGGAAAAGTTGCGGCCAGTCAGAAAGATTTCAGATGCAATTGCATGTCCGACAAGTCTTGGAAAAAGTAATGAAGATCCAGCTTCAGGAACCAGGCCAAGTGAAACGAATGGCATAGAAAACTTTGCATCAGCAGTTGCATAAACCAAATCACAATGCATTAACATTGTTGTGCCGATTCCAACTGCGTTACCGTGAACTGCAGCAATCAATGGTTTTGGGAAGTCGTGTAGAACTGCAAGAAATTGCATGACTGGTGAATCGGGCCCGGTGGGTGGGGTATCCATGAAATCCAAAATGTCATTGCCACCAGTGAAGGCACTTCCAGCACCTGATATGACAACTACTCTGATGTCGAAATCGTCTTTTGCCCCGATTAGGGCACGGGAAAGATCGGAATACATTGCTGGGGTGAGCGCATTCTTCTTCTCAGGCCGGTCTAACGTGAGATGCAGAACTTGACCCAATTTATTGCTTAAAATATTACCCATTAGAGGAGTTTATGGTGAACAATCAATATTTCAAAGGGTATTTCTAAAGTCGGAGAGGGCTTAGGTAATTCAATTATGGACATCACAATTATGACTCGAGAATTGACGCCGTTTGAGCATTTAGTTGCCAATCATCTCTGCGATGGTCTCTCAAATGCAGCTATCGCCCGATCCACTTCTCACAGTGAAAAGGTGGTTGAGAATACCGTTTCCAGAATGGCTCGGGCCTTTGGGATTAAATCTGATGGTGATACAAATATTCGCGTCCTCCTTGCTCTTGCTTATCGCACGCATTTTGGCGATGGCTCATTTGATAAATTGAATGTTGATTGTTCACACAGCAAAGTTGGCGAAGATGGCATTAGATATTGCGACAAGCATCTCGACTAAGTTCTGTTAAAAACTTCTTAAGGGGCT
>JBILDT010000035.1:0-8489 GCA_044352485.1 Candidatus Nanopelagicaceae bacterium | reverse complement strand
TGAGGTATTTAAAAGTATTAAATTAAAATTTGGTGGGGTAGATGCTCTGGTAAATAATGCTGGAGATTGCTTCATGTCTGAATTTCCTAATATTCCAGCCGCTGAATTTGATAAACAAATGGCAGTAAATTTCTCCTCCGCTTTCTACTGCTCGCAGGAATCAGTTAAGTTAATGTTAGAGCGACCTGGAATTAAAAAAATTGTAAATATCTCATCAAATGGGGCTTACAACTTTGATGTATTTGATCCACCGCACTATCGCGCAAGTAAGGCGGCCATGGACACTTTGACCAAGGATTTAGCGCGCCGTTACGCAACCGAAGGAATCTCTGTGAATTCCATTGCGCCAGCAATGACCGAGTCACCATTGTTTAAAGTTCTTAGCGATGAAATATTAAAGAAGGCAATTTCTCAAATGCCAAGAGGCGCTGCAATGAAGCCAGATGAAATTGCGGCATGGGTAGGATTTTTGATTTCCAGCGCTGGTGATGTTTCTAGTGGCAATGTAATAATTCTAAATCAGGGAAGAGATGTTCGGTAACTAGTATTCGCTTAGTTATAAAGATCCGGTGCCTTCTTTAGCTCTTTCCACTGCTCTGGTCCATGGCCATAAATTACATAAGCACCCTGTGATTTAGCTAAATCTAGTATTCGATTTGCACTCGCTATCGCTTGGGCTGGATCTGTAGCATCTAGGCAACCTTCACTTATCTCTGATTCTCGAGAAATAGCATCGCTAGTTAAAAGAATGGAACCAGTATTAGGGAGTGTAAGCAGGATTGATAACTCACCTGGTGTGTGGCCTGGAACATGGAGGATTTTAAAGTTGGGCCCAAAATCGTAATCACGTTCAACTAAGAGATATTCGCTCTCTGGCCACTCTAAAGGTTTTTTGCCCCTCCAATAAATAGGACGTTCTAAAGCTCTCTCCTCCTTACCAATAATTATTGGAGTTCCAGGAAATCCATCGATATTGCCGACATGATCAATATGTGTATGAGAAATAATTACAAAATCTAGATCGCCCTTAGTTAATCCAAGCTTTGCTAATTGAGCATCAGGTTGATTCTCATTGGTAAGTTCAAGGAGCTCGCCAAATTCGCCTAAGTTATCTTCGAGCGAGGCCTTCTCTAAATCTTCGGCATACTTCTCTGGGAATCCAGTATCAATTAAAATCTTTTCACCAGCGCTTGTAGTTACCAAAAAGCCAGGAATTCCAATGATTCTGCCATTGGCGTGCACTGTGAAGAGCCCAAAATCTAGAACAGCTAATGAAACTGGGTAGCCAGATAATTTTTTAGAAGTAAGTATCTCCATAAGATTACATATTTTACTCTCGTTGCTATCGTTTTATCAATCCTAATTACACTACGCTAATCGGGTGGAGAAATTTGATAAGCCGGTAGCAGTAGCACCACTGGCATCACTGCAGCTAAGAAAAAGTGAGAAGTGGCGCGCCTATCCTGCCGAAATTCTGCCCATGCCATTTGCGGTAATGGATTTTGAACTCTCTGAACCCATTAAAAAATCACTAATTGATTTAGTTAACAACTCTGATGCTGGATATTTAGGAAAGATACCGGAACTAGGCCAGAGCCTTACGGACTTTGCAGCAGATCGATGGAATTGGAAGATCACGCCTGAAGATATAAAAATATGTCCTGATGTCGGCGTTGGAGTCATCGAAGTCTGCCGGCAAATAGTAAAACCGGGTGACCAGATAATGATAAATACCCCGGTTTATTACAATTTTTTCAATTGGATCAAGGAAGTAAATTGCAAACCTTATGATGTTCCATTAATTGAAGATCAATTAACTTATTCACTTGACTTCGAGAAAATAGCAGAGGGCTACGCATCTGGAGTTAAGGTGCATATTCTCTGCAATCCGCATAACCCGGTAGGAGCAGTCTTTTCGCAGTCAGATTTAGCAAAACTTGCCGATCTTGCTAATCAATTCGGCGTTGTGATTGCTGCGGATGAGATTCATGCGCCACTAACCTATAAGGAGAGAAGCTTTACCCCATTTCTAAACGCTTCTGAGGTTGCAAAAGAGGTTGGTATTTCATTTCTATCAGCGACAAAATCCTGGAGTATTGCGGGTCTCAAATGTGCCCAAATAGTTGCGGTTGGAGAGAAGACCAAGCAGATTGTTGCGGGAATACCTGCTGCGGTGCACTCACGTGCCTCACTTTTTGGCGCCGTCGCATCAGCAGCAGCTTATGGCGAGAGCAGAGATTGGCTGGATAATGTAATTGCGCAATTAGATCAATCGAGAACTCATTTAGGCAACTTACTCTCAGAGCTTGAGTTTGATATTGGATATCGCGAACCAGATGGTGGCTATTTTGGCTGGCTCGACCTGCGAGGAGTCGATAGTTTAAAAAATTTGGGTAACCATGAAGATGTTGCAGGTTTATTGCTGACTCGTGGAAAAATTGCAGTTGCGCCTGGCCACCTTTATGGACCGAGCGGAACAGGATTTATTAGAATTAATTTTGCTACCAGTTTTGAGATTATCGAAGAGTCTGTAAAAAGAATCAAATCAACTTTAGAGATGATATAAAAAAATTAGGCCCTAGATTTCCTAGGGCCTAATTTTGAAGATAATCCTTTGCTATCAGCTAAAAGCTGACATTTTAGGATTTATTTAGAAGCGTACATCCTCGGCATCGTTAGAGCTGAGTTTTCCATCAGCTGCAACTTTGTATACGCGGAATAGCGCACCACTTGAATCACCGGCTGCGTCAAACTTTGCAGTGGTCCAAGCACCTTGGTAGGTAAAGCTCTTACCTGCTGCTGCTGCTTTTACAGCTGCAGTTAGTTTGGTCCATGGAATGTTATCTCCACCTTTAGCACCAGAAACAGCGCGTAGGCTCTTTGTTATAACTGAGCTCTTGTTGCTCTTTCCATGAATTGCTGCAAGGCAGAGTAGAACTGTTGCGTCGTAGGCTGAAGCATCAACGAAAGTCTCCTTTGTTGCTGGCTTTGCAGCCTTACGATCAGCCTTCCACTTGTCAGCGCTGATACCAATTGACTTTGCAGCAGTACCGCTAGCGCCTGCCATTATGTCGACACCAATTTTCTTAATGACATCTTCGTTATACATAGCTTCTGTGAAGAATGTCTTCTTTGGGTCCCAATTGCCGGTACGAACCAATGCAGGTCCAACTTTTGCGAAGGTGTCAGGGAAGTCAACGATTACCCAAACATCTGGTGAACCTTCAGTTAGAAGCTTTGCTTCAGAATCAAATGTTGCATTCTCTGGGTTCCATAGAACTTTACGTCCGATGTCTCCACCGCCTTTGACCCATTCGTTAGTTACAACGTTTGCAAGAGCAGTTCCGAATGAATCGTTTCTTGCACCAATGCTCAAGGTAACTGTCTTGCCGAACTTCTTCTGAACGGCTGCAACAATAACTTTGCCTTGGAAAGCATCAGATGGATAAGTACGGAACAGAAGATCCTTATCTGCGAACTTTGTAATTGTTGGGCTTGAAGCTGCAGTTGCAATCATGACCACATTGTTTGGCACAGTCACAGATTGGGCTGCAGAAACTGTAGAACCAGAAGTTAGTGGTCCGACAATTGCATTTACCTTGTTGCTCTTTACAAGCTTGGTTGCTGCTTCAACTGCAAGTGCAGGAGTTGCTTGATCATCTTCTGAAGCAGTGATCTTGCAAGTTCCAGCTACCTTTGCGGCCTTCATAGCTTTTGTAATTTGCTCTGCGCCAAATTCTGCAGCAGAAGTCAAACCAATACCATAATCAGCATTTCCACCTGTAAGTGGGTGAATAGTACCGATCTTCATATCAACACCAGCAGCTTGGGCTGGAAGTGAGCCAACAACAAGTGCCGAAGCAATTGCTGAAGCAAATATTACATATTTAGCTTTCATATCTCTCCTAGGTTTAACTTAACTTTTTAGGTTAAGGCAAGTGGCTACATATCGCGACAAATGTAACTTCAATCATAGAAAAATAATAGGGTTCCGCTAGGGTATTTTGAGAAGGTGACAGGAATTCGAGAATATCTACGCGGAGAAGTTATAACTTTTTGGTAACAATTACTTCTTACCGAGATAAATCCCTACGATTTCAGGGTCATCCACGAGGGCAGATCCCACACCTTCGTGACGGTTGCGCCCCATATCGAGAACATATCCGTAATCAGAAATTGCTAGTGCGCGACGTGCATTCTGTTCTACCATCAAAATTGTTACACCAGAACGGTTAATCCGAACCAGGTCATCAAATAATTGATCAACTAGCGCAGGTGCTAAGCCAGCAGAAGGTTCATCAAGCAACAAAATGCTAGGTGAAGACATGAGTGCTCTGGCCATTGCCAACATCTGTCGCTGACCTCCGGACAAAGTTCCGGCACGATCCTTATATCGCTTCTTTAAATCAGGATAACTTCCGTAGATCTCTTCGCGAATTTCGTCTAAAGACCTATTTGTGAAATTCACATATCCAACTTCAAGATTCTCATCAATACTTAAAGCCGGGAACGTGTTATCGATCTGCGGCACATAGCCCACGCCAATTTTAGATAAGTTGTGAGGCTTTGTTGCAAGCACATCAATAGCAACACCATCCTTATTCAGGGTCACCGAACCAGATGTAACTTTTGCGATTCCGTAAACAGCCTTCAATACGGTGGATTTTCCAGCCCCATTTGGTCCTACGATCGTGACAATATTCTTCTCAGGAACGCTAATTGATACGCCATTTAGGATTTGGATATCGCCATAACCACCCTGCAGGTTCGAAACCGTAAATAATGAATTACTTGAATCGTTATTAGCCATCTAAGCATCCTTTCGGCGAGAGCCCAGGTAGGCATCAATAACTAGATCGTTTTCGTAGATTGAATTTGGCAAGCCATCGGCAATTATCTTTCCATCGGCCATCACAATAACCCGATCTGAAATATTCATTACAGTTTCGAGGTCATGTTCAATTAACAAGAATGTGATTGACTGCTCTTTTCTAAGTGCAGCCAACACAGTCAAAAGTTTCTCGACCAAGGTTGGATTTACCCCGGCAAATGGTTCGTCTAGAAGCAACATCTTTGGGTCTGCCATCAAAGCTCTAGATAAATCAAGAAGTTTGCGTTGGCCACCTGAAAGAATTCCAGCATATTCATCGGCAAACTTTGTCAGTCCAACTTGGTCAAGTCGGCGCATCGCCTCTTCTCGAGCTTTAGCTTCAAAAGATTTACGTGCTCTTGGGTTTAGAAAGCCCATTAAGTTATCTCCAGGATTACCTTGGACTGCCATCATTAAATTCTCGGCAACAGTAAGCCTTCTAATTATCTTTGCTCCTTGGAAGGTGCGCACTAGCCCCTTCTGCGCAATCTTGTGAGCATGGATTGATTGAATGGCTTCGCCCCTAAAGATGATCTCTCCCGAATCAACTTTGTTCATTCCACTTAACAGATTAAAGAGCGAGGTTTTACCCGCGCCATTAGGCCCGATAACAGAGGTAAAAGAATTTTCACTTATAGTAAAGCTAACGTTCTGAACCGGCTTAACGCCACCAAAACTTACTGAAATATTCCTTACATCCAATACTGCTGAATCAAGTGACTTTGTAGTTTCCATGCTTACTCCAAAATCATTTCTTGGCGCTTACCAAATAAGCCTTGAGGTCTTTTGACCATAAGCAAGACGATAACTAGACCAATCAAGAAGACGCGAAGATATGCTCTTTCTGGTGATGAGAGGAGTGAGAGCGGCCAAAATTCCAAGAATCTTGTCGCGCCATACAGGAAGCCGAAGAAGATAGCTGCAATAAACAACCCTTTAACTCGACTGGCACCGGCGAGAATCAGAATCATCCAGCCGTAGAAAGTCACAATTCGAAGGAAATCTTCTGGGGCCAATAGTGCAAATTGCAGTGCCCAGAAGACTCCTGCAATTCCGCCAAAGACAGAGCCAATAATTAAGGTTTGAAGTCTAAAACGAAATACATTCTTTCCAAGCGAACGAGGGACATCATCATCTTCACGAGTGGCCCGGAGAACTCTTGCCCACGATGTTTTCTGTAACCTTGAAGAGATCCAAATGAATAGGAAGAAAAATGGCCATACAATCAGAACCATTGATAAATCTCGAGAGGCCTCATCGCCAATAATTGGATACAAACGATCTGAAATCCAATTTAAAATCACATCTGGCTGGTTGGTGTAGCTTGAAAAACCCTCAGCGCTTGGAATCGCAAGTGTTCCCTGGGTGCCGCCTGTGACGTTGTCAGTATTTAGAATCCAGTATCGAACGATTTCAGCGAAGGCGATACTGGCAATTGCAAAGTAATCCCCACTTAATCGTAAAGTTGTTAGCCCTAAGAGCGCGCCCAGGAACGCGGCAAGCACAACTCCTAATAGTGCTGCCCACCAAAAACTCCATTGGTATTTAATGACAAGCACTGCGATTGTGTAACCCGAGATCGCCATCATTCCTACATGGCCAAAATTCATGATTCCACCAACGCCATACTGAATTTGAAGCCCTAATGAGAAAACTCCGTAAATACCAGCTAAGGCTAAAACGAAAATCCAAAATCCTGGTTGTATAAATGCTTCCATGGCTTAGACCTTTCTCGCTCGGTAGCCAAAGATTCCTTCAGGCTTGAAGAGCAGGACTAGAACCAGCGTTGCGAAGGCCACAACTGGCTTGTAATTACTTGGCACTCCGCCAAAGAAGATACTTAACTGTGACAGCTCCATAATTAATCCCAGAAGCAATCCACCTGCTAGCGCTCCATAAGCATCACCAATAGTTCCAAGCACTACTGCGGCGAAGAAAGATAAGAGCAAAGTTTCGCCCATCGCATTATTGAATTGACCTTGAACAAGTCCTTGGAAAACCCCAGCGAGTGAGCCAAGCGCTCCAGAGATTAACCAAGTCGCCAGAACTACGCGATCCACATTGATTCCAGAAACTGAAGCAAGTCCAGGATTATTGGCATACGCACGCATATCCTTACCAATTCGTGCCTTAGCGATGAAGAGGGCGATAGTTAAAATTGATGCTGAAGCGAAGATTAAAACCAGTAACTGGGTTTGTGGAATTCGGGCTCCGAAGAAATCATAAGTTTTTAGAATATCAATATTGAACTTACGTGTTTCTGTCCCAAATACAAATTGAATAATTGGTCGCAACATTAGCGCCACGCCAGTCGCAACTAAGAATAGCGCCAGAGTTCCTGCCTTATTACGTCGCAAATTTCGCCATAGAACTAACTCTAAGAACCAACTTATTCCCATACCTGCAAGCATTGAAACAATTATTGAAAGGAAAAAATTTAGTTCTAAAGTAACGCTTAAAAAATAAGTTATAAATGCGCCAAGTGTTAAGAAGTCACCAGCTGCAAAATTTACCAACCTGAGCACGCTGTAAAGAAGCGAAATTCCAACGGCAGCTATTGCAAAGATGCAACCAACAACGAGGCCATTGAAAAAATATTGGATGAAATCTGACATAACTTAAATTTCACTCCTCGCTGGCTAGGTTAAGACGCAAATCTAGTTGCGACAAGGTTGGAAGGCTACCTTTTAACCACAATTCTTTCAATGTTTTTTCCGGAAAAATCTGCCAAAAAAGAGCTAATCAGGCTAACAGCAGGATTACTTGACAGGGTTACCTTTACGAGCCGCACGAGATAAGAAGAGCGCAAAGACAAGTGCCAGAACAATTCCAGTATTAACACCCATTTCAATTAAAGCACGATTGAAGTATTCGGTTGTCTTCTCTTTCTCCATAGTAAGAGATGCGCCGACAGTAAGAATATGTCGAACGGCTGCAATTACGCCGATGATCAGGAAGCTATCTAATTGGAAGACTCCATCAGTGAAACGAACAATTACAGTTCGCATGATCTCCAGAATAATTACAACAAAGAGAATGTCATTTATTGCCTGGATCATTCCTAATGGAAAGAATGGGCGAGTCTCAATCAAGCGCTGCAAACTGTAGCCAGCAGCCAGGATTGAAATAATGAAGAGGATTATTCCAAGGAAGCCATGCAAAATATCTTCGAGCTTGTCGATGAAAGTTGCTGGGATAAGTGACTCATCATTTGTGAGTAAACCTTTTACCGATTTGTACTTCACAGCGTCCCCTTTTCATCGTTTGCAATTACTCAAGGGTAAGCGCGGGTTTGGGCCCGCGCAAGGCGAATTGCTAGCTAATTTCTCCGGTCTTGCGGCGTCGAACGTTGTCTCCCCAAACCGCAAGGACGATAACAATGCCCGTAATTACATATTGCCACTCTTGTTGTAGCTCGAGAATACGAAGCCCATTCACGAGAACCGACATAATTAATGCGCCAATAATGGTTCCGCTGATTGTTCCTTTACCACCAAGAAGTGAAGTTCCACCAATGATTACTGCAGCAATAGCTTCAAGTTCGTATCCAAGACCGAGATCTGGACGGGCAGAACCAAGACGTGAAGTTAGAACAACGGCGGCGAGTCCAACATAAAGT
>JBILDT010000034.1:0-8616 GCA_044352485.1 Candidatus Nanopelagicaceae bacterium | reverse complement strand
GGTGAATCAATTCTTTATGTTGGCGATACCGCCCGCGGCCCTTATGGCCCAAGACCACTTGCTGAAGTTCGAACCTTTGCTTTAGAAATTCTTGATGAATTAGTTGAAGCTGGAGTAAAGGCAATTGTTATTGCCTGTAATACTGCAAGTGCTGCGATGTTACGTGACGCACGCGAGCGATACTCAGTTCCGGTGATTGAAGTTATTCAACCAGCTGTTCGAAGAGCTGTATCAGCAACTAGAAGTGGTCGAATTGGTGTAATCGGAACAAATGCAACAATTGAATCCGGCGCTTATCTTGATGCTTTTGCTGCAGCCCCACAATTAGAAATCACTTCAGTGGCCTGTCCGTTATTTGTTGAATATGTTGAACGTGGTGAAACTTCAGGAACTGCTATTACCAAGGTGGCACGAGATTACTTGAAACCGCTTATCGAAAAAGATATCGATACTTTAGTTCTGGGTTGCACGCACTACCCACTTCTTACCGGTGTTATCTCTTATGTAATGGGAAATGAAGTAACTCTAGTTTCAAGTGCCGAAGAAACTGCAAAGGACCTATATCGAGTCCTAGTTGAAAAAGATTTGCTCAACAGTTCTGGCAAACCCTCCCATAAGTTCGTTTCTACTGGTGAAAGTGAGTTGTTTAGCAGATTGGCTAAACGTTTTCTTGGGCCAGAAGTTTCTAAAGTCGAATCGAGGATTTAAATGTCACCAGAGAATAAAGATAATAAGTCGAACCTTCCAAGAATCGATGGCAGATCGCCTGAACAACTGCGCCCAATTAAATTTACTCGTAACTGGTTAAACAATGCCGAGGGCTCAGTCCTAGTTGAATTTGGAAATACCCGAGTTCTCTGTGTCGCATCATTCACACCAGGTGTTCCACGTTGGTTAGTTGGGAAAGGTGGTGGTTGGGTAACAAGTGAATATGCAATGTTGCCGCGTGCAACTCACACCAGATCAGATCGCGAGAGCGTCAAAGGAAAACTTGGTGGTCGCACCCAAGAAATTTCACGATTAGTTGGTCGCTCACTTCGCGCGGTTGTTGATACCGCTGCACTTGGTGAAAATACAATTGTGATTGATTGCGATGTCTTACAAGCAGATGGCGGAACTAGAACGGCTGCAATCACAGGTGCCTACGTCGCACTACAAGATGCAATTACCTGGGCTAAAGAAAAAGGTCATATTCCGGCTTCACGTAATCCAATAACTCAAGGCGTTTCTGCCGTAAGTGTTGGAATTATCGGCGGAGTCCCAATGTTAGATCTCTGCTACGAAGAGGACGTCACCGCTGACACAGATATGAATATCGTCTGCACTGCAGATGGAAATTTTGTTGAAGTCCAAGGAACTGCTGAAGGAAAACCCTTTGATCGGGCGCTACTCAATAGCTTGTTGGATCTTGGAGTTTCTGGTTGTAACCAACTATCGAAATTGCAACAGAACGCACTTAATTAATTAAAAATGCGAAAGCTAGTTCTGGCAACCCAAAACAGCGGAAAGATCAAAGAATTCGAGAGATTGCTTGGCGAGTTTGTAAGTGATGTTCAAGTATTAGGGCTTCGCGATTTTCCCGATATGCCTGATATCCCAGAGACTGGGAGAACTTTTATTGAGAATTCATTATTGAAGGCGCGTGGAATTTCTCAATTTACAAATCTTCCAGCTCTCGCAGATGACAGCGGACTCTGCATCGATCACTTAAATGGCGATCCTGGTATTTATTCAGCAAGGTGGTCTGGAGTTCATGGCGATGATGCTGCAAATATTTCCAAGGTGCTGTTGCAATTGGATGGAGTTCCACCAAGTGATCGCAGCGCGCACTTTAGGTGCGAGGTTGCTCTAGTTTTTCCAGATGGACATGAGCACCAAGGCCGAGAGATCACCGAGAGCGGGAAGTTGTCAGGAATTATCACCCTTTCACCCCGTGGAACCTCGGGCTTTGGCTATGACCCAATTTTTCAACCACTTGGCTCGGAACTAACACTGGGTGAATTAACACACGGCGAGAAGGACAGAATCAGCCACCGGGGAATTGCAATGCGAGCAATTGCACCGCGAATTTTAGAATTACTCTAGAAATCTTAGTTTTGTTGAGGCCTAAGGTATCCTTTCACTATTGAGTTTTAAATCTGTATTTCAATCTCAAACCAAGGAGCACAACTGTGGCAGTTAAGAAAGCAGCTAAAAAATCAGCGAAGAAAACTTCAGCTAAGAGAGCAGTTAAGAAAAGTGTAAAGAAGGCGCCAGCAAAGAAGCGCGCTGTTAAGAAGTCGGCCAAGAAAGTTGTTAAGAAGTCGGCCAAGAAAGTTGTTAAGAAGTCGGCCAAGAAAACTGCAAAGAAAGCATCATCAACCTTTGTTGTTCCAGCGGTTCCTTCGTCATCAAGTCGATCTAGCTTCCAGAGTCCTTCGGTAGTTGATCGTCCCGCTAAAACTCCGGGTTCAAGTGTTCCTGCTGGAATGAAGAGCTCGTCAAGTGATGCAACTTCAAAGCGCGTAGTAATTGCTGTTGTAATTGCAGTTGTTCTACTTGCAATAATTGTTGTCTCCCGAAATGGTTCTACCGAAACCCAAACTGCTGCTCCAGAAGCAACAGCGACTGCGCAAGCATCACAAGAAGCGGAACCAACTGCTGAAGCATCTGCTGAAGCAACAACTTCAACAGTTGTAGATCAAGGTGGAAGCGAGCCAGTAGGTATCGTTGCGCAATACACTTCCCCAACTGAGGACGCCGCAACTATTTTCTGGAAAGCCCCAATTGATGGTGCCGTTGTCTCAAACTACAATGTTGAGATCCGCGCAAATGGCGGAACTTGGAAATTGATTACAACAGTTCCAGCTGATCAATATTCAATTGATATTGCAAAAGGTGAAACCACAGGCTGGGCCTCTTTTAGAATCTCATCTGTTCTAGAAGATGGAACCGTTGTTGGTGGAAAAGTCTTCGGTCTTCCAGGGCAGTGGGCTTAAAACTAATTTGCGTTAAGTGCTTCAAGTATTGATGCAACATAAACATCACTACCAGCTTCAATTAAGTGAACACCATCCGGAGCAAAAAACTCCGGGTGGTTTTCTGCTATTGAAGCCCAATCAACTAAAACTGCATTTGGATATTTAGAAACTACTTCACTAATAATTTTATTATTTCCATCTCGCCAAGTTCTAGGAACAGATGTGTTTACAACTACAACCCTTGGCTGGTCTTTAAGTAGTTCCAATAACTTGACCATATCTTCACGAGAGACCGAATTATTGTTTCCGACATTTAAAACTACCTTCGACTCCCCAACGCGTGGCTTATCTGCCTCTACCTCTTTTATAAGTTCCTGAATCTGGCGCCCAACTCGGGCATTAATCAAGGCAATTTCTTCCTGCATTGCTAACTTGTTGCGGATACCCAAGATAACTGAATCTCCAGTAACCCAGAGCCCAGACTTGTTGACTCCCATAACGGTATCTGGCAATTCAAGTTCTGGTTTTACTTCAACAATTATTGATTGATCGCGCTGCCAAGCAACGGCAACAGAGCTGCCAGATATTACAACTATAAATGCGGTTACAGATGCTACAAAAATTCGTTGTCGCTTCTGCATTACTTTGGTCCGATATTTTATTCCCCTAAACCAGTTCTGCACGACCCCGTTTCGGATTGGTATCTCAATTGCTCGTAGCGAGATATCAGCAAGTGCTAGAACAACTAAAACTCTGGCGACATTTAGCGCTAGTAGATTTCCAGTTAGATCAGCGCCAGGCCTAGTAACTTGAAAGACCACCCAGTGCCATAGGTAAATTCCATATGATCTCTGACCAATCCAGAGAAAGACTCTATTGCTTAAGAGCGGCGAGAATCTTGATGCCGGATGAACAATTGAAACCAGAGTTGCACAACCAAATAGCGCGGCAAGCGGAAATGCAATTTGATATAACGTTGCATTCTCTTGATCTATAAATAGAAAAATACAGAGCAGACCAATAAAGCCAAAGACTCCAATTCCATCAATAAAATCTTGAGCTCGCTGTGAAATATTGCGAGTTAAGTTTCTTGGGATCCAGCTAACCGCAAGGGCGGATCCTAGAAATAAACCAAGGCTATGAGTGTCTGTTCCAAAATAGATATGGCTAATTCGACCTGCCGTTGCATTATCTGCTTGTAATGAGAATAGGAAGAGCGCGGTGCCTGAGAAGGTAGCAATAATTAGAGCAGCGCGTCTGACTACATGCTTACCAAATTTACGCCACACAAATAGCAAAATAATTGGCCAGATAAGATAAAACTGAAATTCAACCGCAAGCGACCAAGTGTGTTGCAGGAGCGGTGGACGCCCAATGGCTTGAAAGTAATCCTGCTCTAGCGCAACTAAGTGCCAGTTATTGGTCCCAGATAACACGTATGGGACATCCTTAATAAATCTACGAATCGCATCAGGTGCAAAAAGAGCAATCATGGCCGATGTAACAATCAAAAGGGCTATTAGGCCTGGAAACAATCTTCTTATTCGGGCTGCATAAAACTTTTTCAGATCTAAACCATTCGCACTTTCAATTGAATCTAAAATCAATCTAGTAATTACATACCCAGAGATTACGAAGAAGAGATCAACGCCAAGGAAGCCACCCGGAATCCAGGAGATTCCTAAGTGGTAGAGAACAACAGCAAAAACTGCAAGCGCACGCAGCCCATCAATTGCAGGAATATGAGTTGAAGAAATTGATGCGCGCTGCATCGAAATTACTTACGTTTTTTGGTTGTGCTCTTCTTTACAACTTTTTTATCAGGTGTAGTTGCAGATTTCACAACATCAGATGTCGATGAGTTTCCGGCTGTAGCTGAACTCTTTCCACCATTGCGCACAAAAGTTTTCTCGACTGGGCGGTTATTGGAATCAATGTTTGCATCGATATCGCCTTGCAGCGCCGCAAGTCTTTCGAAGGCCTGCTTTAATCTACTTCTGGTCTCACCGATTGCTTGTTCTGCGGCATTAAGCGACTGAGTTTGAATTCTATAAAGTCTCTCTGATTCAGAGATTGCACTTGTAAGCCAAGAGCGGAATTCGCCAACAGCAACCGTTGCCTCTGAGATGATCTTTTCGGCTTCACGCTTTGCCGCGCTAGAAAGTGCATTTGCTTCACGACGGCTTTCAGTCAATAAATGCTCAGCGCTACGAGTTGCCTTTTCGCGAAGCTCTTGTGCTTCAGATTCTGCTGCAGCTAGATATTTACGACCGCGGGATTCTGCACCGGACAAGATTGCCTTCGCTTTGTTCTCTGAAGTTTCTAAACGCTCTTTTACAATTCTTGTAGTTTCAGCAACCATTTGTTCGGCTGATGCAGTTGCTCGTGACTCACGCTGTTGCGCTGTCTTGATTAGGCTCATTGCGGTCTCGCCCGCAAGAATTTCAAACTCTTCTTTGCTTAAACTTGTGATGTCACGGCGTGAGCGAAGATCTGCTAATTGAGTTTCAAGTTGGCGAATACGTTCAATCGCATTCTCAGTTGGGGCTGCAACAGTTTCTTCTTTAAACCCAACCCATGATCGGAATTTGTTATCAGCCATTTTCGCTCCTTGCTCTAATCAGTTATCTCGGCAGAGCCTATAACATCGGGCGGGGTGAGTGCTATGAGTGATTTCCCTTCCGCCGCCGCTATTCATGAGCCTATAGTTGCGACATGAGCGAATCGATAAAGAGTTCACAAGACCTTCTAGCGGAATTCATCAAGAACGGCAAAGAGTTGCTTTCATTAGCTAAGTCCATATCCGCGGAAGATATGAAGAAGTTTCCGATACCTGGCGAATGGTCTGCTGCTTATGTGTTGCACCATATGTGTGATGGCGAGATGCACTTTGCAACTAGATACATAACCAATCTTGCAGAAGTTACTCCCAACATAGTTCCATTCAACGAAGACGTATATCCGGATCGCTTGCAATACGAAAAGCGCGATGCTCTGGCTTCGCTTGCAGCAATCGAAGCAATTCAATTAGCGATTGTAAATATCATGGGTGCAATCCCAGAACGTGATTGGTCTCGAACCTCGATGCATCCAGAGAGTGGATTGATGACACTTACGGATTTATTTAAAATGGATACTCGCCACAGCAAGTCGCATGCCGGTCAACTTCAGCAGATAATCGATGCGCTTTAGTCCGCTTTACTAATTAATAAATAGCTGGTGCGGGAGGCGGGACTTGAACCCGCACGTCCGAAGACACAAGTTCCTAAGACTTGCGTGTCTGCCATTTCACCACTCCCGCTGGAGAGATGAGAGAAGATTAAGGGAACTTAGGCAAAAGCGCCAAACTGAGATTAAATTAGGGGAAGAGAACCTAAACAAGGAGCCAAGATGTCACTAACACCAAGTCCTGCAGATAAGTTCACATTTGGTCTATGGACTGTTGGTTGGCAAGCGCGTGATCCATTTGGTGATGCAACTCGTGCTGCTTTAGATCCGGTCCGCAGCGTTACTGAATTAGCAGAACGCGGTGCCTACGGTGTGACATTTCATGATGATGACTTAATTCCATTTGGTTCAAATGATTCTGATCGCAGTGCTCATATCGCTCGATTTAAAAAAGCGCTTGCAGATACCGGAATGAAAGTTCCGATGGCAACAACAAATTTATTTACCCACCCAATCTTTAAAGATGGTGCACTGACTGCAAATGAACGCGACATCCGACGCTTTGCAATCTCTAAAGTTATGCGCAACATTGATTTAGCTGCAGAACTTGGCGCTGAAATTTATGTTTGCTGGGGGGGCCGTGAAGGTGCCGAATCTGATGCAGCAAAAGATGGATACGTTGCGCTAGAACGCTACCGCGAAGGTTTCAATATTCTTGGGCAGTATGTAATCGACAAGGGTTACAACATTAAGTTTGCAATCGAACCAAAGCCAAATGAACCACGTGGCGATATTTTCCTTCCAACTATCGGTCATGCACTCGCATTCATTAACTCTCTAGATCATCCAGAACTCGTTGGCGTAAATCCAGAAGTTGGTCACGAGCAGATGGCTAACCTCAACTTTGTTCACGGAATCGCACAAGCTTTATTCCATAAGAAGTTATTCCATATTGATTTGAATGGTCAGCATGGTCCAAAGTTTGATCAAGATTTGGTCTTTGGGCATGGCGATTTGAAGTCAGCATTCTTCTTGGTCGATTTACTAGAGCGCTATAAATATTCAGGTCCAAAGCATTTCGATTACAAGCCAGGACGCACAGAAGATGACCGCGGCGTCTGGGTTTCCGCAACATCGAATATGCGAACATATCTTGCACTCAAAGAGCGCGCATTGGCATTCCGCGCAGATCCTCGAGTTAAGGCTGCTATGGAAGATTCTCGAATCAACGAACTTGAAGTGCCAACACTTGCAAAGGGCGAGAGTTGGAAGGATTTAACTTCAGTAAATGTTGATGTCGATGGCTTGGCTGCTCGTGGATATCAATACGAGACTATTGATCAATTAGCTATCGAACACTTGATGGGCCTTTAACCGCACTTAAACCTGTAAACTTCGCTAGATGAGCGCCGAGCAAAGTAACCTGAGTATTCAGGATGAAATTAGCGCGGCGATTCTTCAAGTATTGCGCGATGCACATTCACAATTAAATTGTGATATTCCTACCTCGCTTACTTTAGAGCGTCCGAAGAATCGCGATCACGGGGATTACGCAACCTCAATTGCACTGGCACTTTCTAAGCCATCTGGAATTGCACCTCGTAAAATTGCCGAAATAATTGTTGCAGGTCTACAAGTTCGTAAAGATATTGCGGCACTTGAAATTGCCGGTCCAGGCTTTGTAAACATCACTCTTGATAAAAGTAGTCAAGGTGGAGTTATCGCTAACATTCTTACCGCTGGCAAAAGCTTTGGTTATGGCAATAAATTAAATGGCATTGCAATAAATTTGGAATTCATTAGTGCGAACCCCACTGGTCCGCTGCATCTCGGTCACACCAGATGGGCTGCGGTCGGAGATACACTTGGTCGAGTTTTATCAGCTGCTGGCGCAAAGGTAACTCGCGAGTTTTATATAAATGATCGCGGCGTGCAGATGGATAAATTTGGCGCATCACTGCAGAGCGCTGCGCTGGGTGAACCAAGGCCCGAAGATGGTTATCACGGCGCATATATCGATGACTTGGCTAAAGAAGTTGTGGCTTCAAATCCCGAAGTTTTGAAGTTAAGTGGCGAAGAACAGACATTTGCATTCCGAGATTTCGGATACAAATTGCAACTGGCTCAACAACAGAGCGTTCTAGATAAATTTGGCACACACTTCGATGTCTGGTTCTCTGAGAAGAGTTTGTATGACAACAACTTTTTCGCACATTGCCAGGAAGTTTTAAAATCTAAGGGTCATGTCTTTGAAGATGGTGGAGCTATCTGGCTTAGGACAACAGATTTTGGTGATGATAAAGATCGCGTAATGGTGAAGTCTGATGGCTCGATGGCCTACTTTGCATCTGATTCTGCTTATTACATCTCAAAGCGTGAACGTGGATTTGAAATCTGTATTTATATGTTGGGCGCAGATCATCATGGTTACACCGGAAGATTGAAAGCGCTTGCAGCATGTAATGGCGATGATCCAGAATACAACGTT
>JBILDT010000163.1:0-2595 GCA_044352485.1 Candidatus Nanopelagicaceae bacterium | reverse complement strand
ACAGCTATGAATCCAAATCCAACGACCATATTCCAGGCCCCGATATTTGGGATTGGGTAGGCAGTTGCGGAGATGTAGAAAATTACGATCCAGATTAATCCACCGATGAAGGCAGAGATCATCGCTGGGACTAACCACTTTGGGCTCTCGGTCGGAACCGGCTTTGCTTGAGCAACCGCCTCCGGAATGTAGGCCTTCTCTTTTTTGCGCAATGGTGACTTAGGCATGGGCAGAGATTACACCACAATTGCCATATGAGAACAGGGAGCACAGGATTCAAAGAGGCGAAGAAGATTTTGGTTGTCGATAACCACGACTCCTTTGTTTTCAATATCGTGCAATACCTAGATGAACTCGGTGCTGTGACCCAAGTAGTCAGGAATGACGAGCTTGCCCCTGAATATTGTCAGAATTTTGATGGCGTAGTGATCTCTCCTGGCCCAGGAAATCCACAGGGCGCCGGTGCAAGTATTGGAGTCGTTAAGTATTGCGATGAAAAAGGAATTCCGATTCTAGGAATTTGTTTAGGACTTCAAGTTATTGGCGCTGCATATGGTGCAAAAATTTCGAGCGCGCCAGAACTTTTACATGGCCGCACATCAGAGATTTTGCATAACGGAACCGAACTTTTCAAAGACATCCCAAATAATTTTATTGCTACTAGGTATCACTCACTGGCCATCGAAGCTGATTCAATGCCAGCAGAACTTCAAATTACTGCCCAGTGTTCTGATGGCACGATAATGGGAATTTCACATCGTGATAAAAATATTGTTGGCGTGCAATTCCATCCGGAAGCAGTTTTAACTCAATATGGCTACGAACTTTTGGCGAATTGGTTAGAGATTTGTGGTGATGTTGGCGCTCGCAAGCGCGCAGTCGGATTAAGCGCCTTAATCAATAATTCTTAAGGTTTTTTATTAACCGTGATTGCAACATCAGAACCAATAATTAAGGTTGTTCCTGCTGCGGGTGCCTGAGCTAGAACAACACCCTCCGGCTTGCTCTCGTCATAGGCAGTAATTTCTTTAACCTCAAAACCAGCTTGAGTAAGAATTGTTTGAGCTTCGATACCAGTTAAATCTAATAACGCAGGAACCTTCAAACTTCCACTGGCGATTTCCAATTCAACGCCACTACCTGCTCTTAAAACAGATCCAGCATCTGGTGTAATTTTTAAAACAGTTCCAGTTCGAGAATTTGAATCAACCGGGATAATTCGTGCTACTAATAAACCAGCTGCAGAAAGGGCGCTCCGAGCCTCTTCTAGGCTCATTCCAACAATCGTTGTGGGAATAGTTGTGTCTCCTGGACCATCAGAAATAGTTAGCGTGACACTGCTTCCCTTTGGTGCCCGAGTTTCTGCAAGTGGAAGTTGAGAAGCAACTCGATCTTGAGGAATTTTAGAATCCGGCGCCCGCTGAATATTTACGGTATAGCCCGCTAACAATTCTTCTGCCTCAGCCTGAGTCAACCCAACTACATTGGGAATTTGTAGCGAAGGCGCTGGCGTACTTGAATTGAAAGAATTTAGTGCAAAGGCAATTAAGAGGACAAATACCGAAGCCGCGCCACCCATGATTAGAAAATTACGTCGTGGAATGATTCGGCGAATTTTTGTTGTTACATCCTGCCCGCGACTTGCTCTTCGGATATCAGCCAACATCATCTCTGCGCTTTGATAGCGATCTTCTGGATTCTTTGCTAGCGCTACCGTGATGATCTTGTCGATGTTCTCATCTAGGCTGGGATTTATTGAACTCGGTAATGGAAAATCAGCCGAAACATGTTGATAGGCAATCGCAACCGGAGTATCACCGGTAAATGGTGGTTTCCCAGCAACCAATTCATATAAGAGACAACCAACCGAATAAATATCACTTCTTAAATCTGCAGTTTCACCAGTCGCTTGTTCAGGCGATAAATACTGCGCAGTTCCAACAACGTTCCAAGTGCTTGTCATAGTCGCACCAATGTCATCCATGGCACGCGCAATTCCGAAGTCCATTACTTTCACATCGCCAGCATCGGTCAACATAATGTTTCCGGGCTTGATATCGCGGTGAATAATTCCATTTGAATGTGAATATGAAAGAGCGGTTAAGACACCTTCGATTATTTCCAGCGCACGTTCAACTGAAATTGCGGTGGATTTTTGAATCTCTTCTCGAAGCGTGTGCCCATTTACAAGCTCCATAACTATGTATGAATTAGCGCCCTCTTCACCAGAGTCGTAAACCGCAACAATTCCTGGGTGATTTAAGCCTGCAGCGGCAAGCGCCTCTTTTCTAAATCTCGCAACAAAGGAGGGATCTCGGGCTAAATCACTTCGTAATACTTTCACCGCAACTTTGCGCGAAAGCCTCTGGTCCTCGCCAATATAAACATCAGCCATTCCACCAGTGCCAATCATTTCGCCAATCGCATAGCGATTTCCAAAGACCTTAAGCATTAGCCGCCCCGATCAGTGCGGTAGAGCTGGCATCTTCTTCCAAAACGATTTCTGCCCAAAGCACAGTTACGTTGTCAGGAGCGCCCTTCGCTTTTGTTTCGGCCACTAAATTTTCAACGAGCTCTTGGCCCGAATACTTCTTA
>JBILDT010000162.1:0-2603 GCA_044352485.1 Candidatus Nanopelagicaceae bacterium | reverse complement strand
CCGCTTGGACGAAGTCGAACGGTTCCCGTAATTAGTACGCACCATTCGGCACGTAGCGAACCCGCCAAATTTTCATCATTGATAACAACTTGCGCACTGCCCGATGAATCTCGTAAATCGATGAAGGCGACACCACCATGGTCGCGGCGTCTGGCAACCCAACCAGCAAGGGTTACCTTTGTGTCAACATCACTCTTGCGCAATGATCCGGCAGTGTGAGTTCTAATCATCTTTAACAGGCTCCATTAATTTTTAGTTGGACTTAAATTCTTCAGCTAAGGTGGAGATTCTAACTTCTTTTGACTCGCCAGATTTCATATCCTTAAGCGCTACCAAACCAGATTTAATTTCATCAGCACCAATGACTGCGCTAAATCTCGCCCCGCTCTTGTCGGCCGACTTCATGGCCCCCTTTAGAGCGCGATCTCCGTAGGCCATATCGCATGCGATGCCCTGGTTACGAAGTTGATTCACAAGATTAGAGACGAAAGACTTTTCATCTGAACTAAGTGCAATAATAAAAAAGTCTAAATCTGATTTGTTTATTGATGCATCGAAAATACCCTCGGCCTCGCAGGCGAGTAGAACTCGGTCAACTCCGAGTCCAAATCCGATTCCAGATAAATCATTTCCGCCCAGTTCGGCCATAAGCCCGTCGTAGCGACCACCGCCACCAATTCCTGACTGTGCCCCCAATTTGTCGCTGATAAATTCAAAAGTTGTTCCGGTGTAGTAATCGAGACCCCGAACCATGAGCGGATTGATAGTGAATTTGATCTCTGCTGAATTCAAAAGTTCTTGCACTCGCGCGAAGTTCTCTTTACTTTCAGGTGATAAATAATCAAGTAAAAGTGGTGCACTCGCCATTGCTTCTCTAATTTCTGGTCGCTTATCATCAAACAAACGCAGTGGATTTAAGGCAGCCCGCTCTAACGTCGCATCATCCAACTTCAATTTCGAGATGTAGGAAACTAAATCTTTGCGATGACTGGCTCGACTCTTCGCATCACCAAGAGAAGTTATTTCAAGTCGATAAGACTTTAGGCCCAACTTCTTAAATGCCCGATCAGCAACAGCAATAACTTCAAAATCAATCTCTGGATCGTTTAATCCAATAGCTTCAATCCCGACTTGATAGAACTGACGATAACGACCGGCTTGTGGTCGCTCGGCACGGAAGAATGCGCCGGAATACCAAACTTTGATTGGAAGCGTTAACTTATCTAAATTGTTCTCAATAACACTTCGCATTACTCCTGCAGTTCCTTCAGGTCGTAGTGTTAGAGATCTACCACCGCGGTCTTCAAAGGTATACATCTCTTTTGAAACCACATCCGTAGATTCACCAACGCCACGTTTGAAGAGTTCAGTGTCTTCAAAGACTGGAAGTTCCATTAATGAATATCCTGCAGTCCGAGCAGAGTCGATTAAAGTTTCGCGAACGAATTCAAAATACTGAGACCTAGGCGGAAAGTATTCGCTTACGCCTTTAGGGGCTTGTAGCTCGCGCATCACTCCCCCCGTTCTGGTTTCGAATGCAGAAAAGATTCCTGCAAGTAAGGATTGTTAGCTCGTTCGCGTCCAATTGTAGTTTGTGGCCCATGTCCAGGCAGGACTATTAATTCATCATTTAGCGGCAATATTTTCGAAATCAGAGAATTGCGCATAGCTGATGCGGATCCGGTGGGTAAATCGGTTCGACCTATGGCACCTGCAAAGAGAACATCTCCCGATACTAGAAACTCATCATTAACCGTAAAGAGAGTTGAACCCGCGGTATGGCCGGGTGCGTGATTAACAACAATGTCGAACCCCGCCAAGCTGAAACTTTCGCCATCAATAACTTCGCGAACCACATCAGGTTCCTCAAATTTAGTAACGCCTAGTCCAGCCATAATCTTTCGGCTTTCACCATCTGCCGATAGCGCGCGAAACGGATCGTTTAGCAGCTTTCTATCGATTGTATGAATCAAAGTTGGCACGCCATATTCATTAGAGAAAGGTTTAACCGAGAAGGTGTGATCTAAATGCCCATGAGTAACTAAAGTAGCTACCGGCTTTAGGTTATGTTTATTTAGAACCGATTTAATAGCCGAGACTAAATCTGGACTATCGATACCAGGATCAACGATGAAACATTCAGAATTTTTGGTTGGGGCGAATATCCAACAATTAGTAGCAAAATATGGGGCAGCAATAACCTCGAGAATCAAAGTTCACCCCTATCCCACGCGCCTAATAGGCTCATATTCACTTCAAAATAGATTGGCACTTTTGCCATCGCAAGGGTTAAGGGTATCTTTAGCCCGCACACAGAACCAATTAGGAACCAATCCAGTTCCAATGAAGCAAGTCATAACGAATGGTCTGCAACCCCGCATACCTAACGCGCAACGAAAGCGAGTATCAAAATGACGGACATAAACCCAACTGAAGTAGCCCAAGCTGTTACATCTGGCGAATCAAACTTAAGCGCTGCATCTGCGCTAATTGGGGATCCATCCAAATTCGGTCGCGTTGACCAAGATGGAACTGTTTACGTCCTCACTCCATCCGGAGAAAAACCAGTCGGTTCATATCCTGGAAAGAGTCCGGAAGAAGCG
>JBILDT010000033.1:0-9288 GCA_044352485.1 Candidatus Nanopelagicaceae bacterium | reverse complement strand
TCGCTGCAGATGCGCTAGAAGAGATGGAAGATGAAGAGTTGCAAGGATTATTGCGTGGTTTATCAGCACAGAGATCTGCCGAACTTATTTCACGCATGGAGCCAGATGAAGGTGCCGAAGTTCTTCGTGATTTAGATGACGATCACCGTGAAAGTATTTTTATGGAGATGGATGTTTCGGTCGCAAAGCAACTTCGCAAGCTGGTTGAATTCGATGAAACTCTTGCTGGTGGAATCATGACTTCTCACATGCTTATTACTCATGAAGACGATACGGTTGCATCAGCTTTAGCACTTCTGGTTAAGCATAAAAGTCGCGATATTTCAGATGGCATTGTTGTAGTAGATGCTCGAGGAAAACTTCTTGATCACATTCAAATTATTGAGTTAATAGCTGCCAAACCCAGCGCTAAATTGTCATCCCTAATGGGTCCGCCATATCCGACCACAGTGAATTTAAATACCAGGCTAGATGAAGTAATTGATGAATTTGCAAATAATCGTGGATCTTCAATTATTGTTGTCGATGAAAAAAATAAGCCAGTTGGTCGAATCCTTGCTGATGATCTGGTTGATGCGCTGGCATCAACATCAGATACCCAAGGTTTCTCTCAGGGAAGTGGTGCGCTCTAATGGCAAATAGAACACCGCTGTCACCAAAGAAAATTCGAATAGCAGCATTTGTGGCTGTAATGGGTCCAGGGCTTATTGCTGGACTTGCTGACAATGATCCTGCAGGTATTACAACTTACTCAGTTCTCGGTGCTGATTATGGTTATCAACTGCTCTGGGTTTTGGTTGCTTCGATGTTGGCACTCATTGTCTTACATGATTTAGCAGCAAGAATCGGCGTTGTTACTCGCCAAGGAATGATTGGCTTGATTCGCCAGAAATATGGTGCAAGAGCTGGAACCCTAAGTGCAGGTGCGCTAATTCTTGCAAATGTTGGAACAATGACTGCAGAGTTTGCCGGTATTGCAGCCGCAGGACAGCTCTTTGGGTTCAGCAAATATGTAACAGTTCCAGTGGCTGCGATTGCAGTTTCATTTCTGGTATTACGTAATTCATTCGCCACGGTTGAAAAAGTTTTCTTTATTATCTCCGCTGGTTTTATCGCCTACATCATTGCTGGCTTTATGTCAGGACCTGATTGGGGGGCAGCAGCTCGCGGCGCTCTAGTCCCAACGATTCCATTTACCGAAGAAGCTATTTTTATTGCAACTGCAACAATCGGAACGACACTTGCACCTTGGGGGCTGGCTTTTATTCAGTCGTATGCCGTTGATAAGAGATTAACCAAAGATGATTTAAAACTTCTAAGAGTTGATGTTTGGACAGGCTCTCTGCTAACCGGAGTAATTGGTTTCTTTGTGGTTGTTACTTGCGCTGCAACTCTGCATAAGCAGGGGATTCAAATAAATGATGCCGCAGATGCCGCAATAGCTCTTGAACCGCTGGCCGGGGCCCTGGCCAAAGAACTATTTGCAATTGGCTTAATTGGCGCAGCGCTTCTTGCTGCTTCAATTCTTCCGCTATCAACCGCATATTCAATAAGCGATTTAACTGGTAGACCAGCAGCGTTAGATGACAGTCCTAGGGAAGCACCACTTTTTTATCTCACCTTTGGCTTAATAACTGGAGTCAGTGCTTTCTTGATTTTGATTCCTGGTGCACCATTGATCAAAATTCTCATTATCACACAAGTAATTAATGCAGTTCTGTTGTTGCCGTTATTGATTTACATGTTTGGTATCTCCAGAGATAAGCAACTAATGGGTGAATTTGTAGCTACTCGTACGATGAAAACGATTTATTCGATCATAATTACAGTTGTTGGATTCGCAATTGGCTGCATGCTCTGGTTTATGATTAATTAATGAGCAAACATGACCACACTGCAATTCCTGGAGCCAAAGACTTAGGACTTCTATCTATTGGCGTGGTTGGTATTGGAACTTCTGGTCCAGTTATCGCAGCCAGCATCATGCCGGTGCCCTCACTAATTTTTTGGCGCAATCTCGGTGGCGCGCTAATGATGCTCCCCTTTGCACTTAAAAGAGCAGAGTGGCGAACCAAGGATCAGCAGCGAGCCATTGCCTGGTCAGCACTTGCCGGTTTTTTTCTTGCAATGCACTTCATATGTTTCTTCCTTGCTATGCGATACACAAGTGTTGCAACTGGGACTGCTCTCACTGCCTTGCAACCGATATTTGCCGCAATTTTCTTTAAGGTTCGTGGTGGAGTAATTCCCTCACGTGCATGGAGTGGAATGCTGATTGCATTTTTCTCCGTAGCGCTAATTACCGGAATCGATCTTCAGATTAGCCTGCGCAATTTTGTTGGAGATTTGCTTGCGATATTAGGTGCTGCTCTATCAGCCGGATATGTCTTGATTGGATCCAAAGCGCAGCAAAAACTCACAACATCTACCTACACAACTTTTTGTTATCTGACCTGCGCAGTGACCGGTTTAGTTATTGCGATTGCAAGCGGAAGTCAGATCTTTAACTTTCAAGCGCGGCAATGGTGGTTGGTATTGGCTCTGATAATTGGCGCTCAATTCCTGGGTCACACAATGTTCAATATGACTCTCTCTCGGGTTTCGCCAGTTATCGTTTCGCTGGTTGTCTTCTTTGAAGTTCCAGTAAGTGCGATTATTGCTTTTATCTGGCTAGATCAAATTCCTGCCGCTGGAATAATTCCAGGAATTATTGGTCTACTAATAGGCTGCGGTATCTTTGTTTCACGAGCGAAAGTGCGGCCAGATAATGATTGATCTTCACACTCATTCACTTGCGAGTGATGGCACAGATACTCCGGGCGAACTTATAAATAAAGCACATGCTCGTGGAATTTCAGTTTTAGGATTGATGGATCACGACACTATTGCCGGATGGGATGAAGCAACTAGTTATCTGCGACCAGGTATGTCTCTAGTGTTAGGTTCAGAAATTTCTTGCCAAACTTCAGATGGCACCAGTGTCCATATGCTCGGCATGTTATTCGATCGTGAAAATAATGCTCTCGCAGAAGTTCTATCCACTACTCGTGACAATCGATTAACTCGAATGAATCGCATAATTGGGCGATTAAATGAAGCAGGATTTGAAATAACTATTGAAGATGTTCTGGCACAACTTGCCCCAGGTGCAACACTTGGTCGCCCACACCTTGCTGATGCCTTAATTGCTAAGAAGATTGTGGCAAGTAGAGATGAAGCATTCACCGAACTGCTTCACAATAATTCTAAATACTACATCTCTCATTATTCGCCAACACCTGAAGATGCAATTAAGTTAATTAAGCAAGCTGGTGGAGTTGCAGTTATTGCTCATCCACTTGCTTCACTGCGTGGGCGGACTGTAAGTATCGATAGTTTTAAATCAATGGTTGAGGCCGGATTAGATGGAATTGAAATTTCTCATCGTGATCAGAGCGAAGATGAGCGTCAATTACTGCGTGAGGTAGTTGAGCAATATGGCATTATTGCCACTGGTTCGAGTGACTACCACGGTAATGGAAAGTTAAATGAGTTGGCAGAATTTACGACTACGCCAGAAGATTTCGAAGCTTTAGAAGCTAAAGCAGATGCAAGAAGGGTGGTCCGCAAATGAATGATGTCCTCTTAGTTTCAGCAACAACATTTGGTATTCAAGCTTTCGTAACGCTATTTGTCATCATGGATCCACCTGGTGCAACTCCAATATTTTTAGCTCTGGTCAAAAATGAACCATCTCGTAAACGAATTCTTATGGCCTGGCAAGGCGCCACAGTTTCACTAATTGTGATTGTTGCCTTCGCAATTTTTGGAAAGTTTCTTCTCGACTATTTACATATCTCAGTTGAAGCGCTGCAAGGCGCAGGAGGTCTACTTTTACTACTTATCGCCCTCGAGCTGTTAACTGGGCGAGATAGTTCTAGCGATAATTCTAAGGATGTAAATGTTGCGCTAGTTCCCCTCGGAACACCGCTACTGGCTGGACCTGGAGCGATAGTCACAACAATCGTCTTCGTGCAGAACGCTGAAACTACTTCTATGAAATTAGCTTTAGCAGCTGCAATCGTCGCTGTCCATTTAGCAATCGGATTGACCTTGATGTTCTCGACAAAAATTGTCTCTGTTATTAAGGAGTCAGGCGTAACTTTGCTAGCAAGGATTGCAGGTTTACTTCTTGCAGCAATTGCAGTGGAGATGATTGTTCAGGCAGTTAAAGGATTCTTTAACCTTTAGGCTGAAGCAAAACCAACTTTTCGCTCTTCACTCTGTCCAACTTCAACAAAAGAAATCTTATTATTAGCTATTACAGTTTGACGGCCGCGGATATCGGTAAGGGTCAGAGATTTTCCTGAATCTAGCGCTATCGTCACTGCTTCAATAACTTTATCTAGCGCTAATTCACACTCGATATGAAGTTCTTGGGTTGAATCTGAAATACCAATACGAACTTCTGTTGTAGATCCTGATGAGGCTTTTTTAGTTGACATGCTCTTAGTTTAATCGATTAATTTGCTTTAGGGAATCCAGAAATTCCACGCCAGATGAGATTTGAAACTAATTCGACCGCTGTTTCACGATCCAACTTTCCATCACGTTCTAACCAATGGCGGGCTGAAGTCTGTGCTGTTCCGATTAAGCCGACAGCGAGCATCATTGAAGCCTCTTTTGTTAATCCGGTATCAAGAGAAATAACTGCACTGAGAGCGGCCGCTGAATCGTAAGTCATACGACTTAAGCGTTCACGAACTTGGGGCTCAACGCTCATGTCACTCTCAAAGAGCAATCTAAAGGCTTCACCTTCACGGTTTATAAATCCAAAATAAGCATCAACGGTGGCATGAACACGCGCTGAGTTATCAGAAGTTGAAGCGATTGCTTTTTGAATATCAAAGACCAAGGAATCAATATGCAGGTCAAGAACTGCAAGATAGAGATCTAGCTTTGATGGAAAATGTTGATAGAGAACCGGCTTACTAACTTTCGCTCGGTCGGCAATCTCATCCATGGCGGCAGAGTGGTATCCGGCCTGTGTGAAAACTTCGAGCGCTGCAGCGAGGAGTTGCGCGCGACGCTCATCTCTAGGTAGGCGCCCTTTATTTCCATTTATTGCTGCTGCGGGATCGGTATTCATTGGGGTGCTCATTGGGCCAATCGTAGGTCTATTGCGCTATTAATGCGAGTTTCTGCGAGAAACTTGCAACAAGTATCTCTCTTTCAATTTTGAATTGCGAGGAATATCAGCGAAAATTAGGACGTTGTAATAACTGCCCAACCAAGTTTTTGGTATTCAAAATTTGGCATTCAGATAAGAGATGAGTATTTGTGTCGGCCACCTTAAAGCCACTGGTAACAGAAGGTCCACCGCTTAGCGTCGATGAAGTTCGCCGCTATAGCCGCCATCTTATAATTCCTGATGTAGGAATGAGTGGGCAACGTCGTTTAATGAATGCAAAAGTTTTATGTGTCGGAGCCGGCGGTCTTGGATCCCCTGCCTTGATGTATCTAGCTGCAGCAGGAGTCGGAACTTTGGGCATTGTTGAATTCGACACGGTAGATGAATCGAATTTACAACGTCAGATAATTCATGGTCAATCAGATATTGGTAAGAGCAAAGCGCTAAGTGCTAAAGAAGCAATTGCTGAGATTAATCCATATGTGAATGTGGTCTTGCATGAAACCAGGCTAGATGTAGATAACGTAATGGATATTTTTGCGCAATACGATTTGATAGTTGATGGCACTGATAATTTCGCAACTAGATATCTAGTTAATGATGCTGCAGTTCTATTAAAGAAGCCTTATGTATGGGGATCTATTTATAGATTTGATGGCCAAGCAAGTGTGTTCTGGGCTGAACATGGTCCTTGCTATCGCTGCTTATATCCAGAGCCACCACCACCAGGAATGGTGCCAAGTTGTGCCGAAGGTGGCGTTCTCGGAGTTCTCTGCGCATCTATTGGTTCAATCCAAACTACTGAAGCAATTAAATTAATTGCAGGTATCGGCGAACCACTTATCGGCAACTTAGTTGTCTATGATGCACTTGAGATGGAATATCGCAAGGTAAAGATTCGCAAGGATCCGGCTTGCCCAATCTGCAGTGCAAAACCAACACAAACGCAATTGCTTCCAGATTACGAATCTTTCTGTGGGATGCTCTCAGAGGGTGCTGCCGAAGCTGCGACTGGTTCGACCATTGCAGTTACTGAACTAAAAGCCAAGATGGATAGCGGCGAAAAGTTCATGCTTATTGATGTGCGCGAACCTGGCGAATTCGAGATTGTTCGAATTCCCGGCTCGGTCTTAATTCCTAAACAAGAATTCTTAAATGGTTCCGCTCTTGAGGGATTGCCTCAAGATGTTCCAATTATTCTGCACTGTAAATCTGGTGTTCGGTCTGCTGAATGTTTAGCAGTATTGAAGCAAGCTGGATTTGCTGATGCAACACATGTTGCTGGTGGAGTTGTTGCTTGGGTTAAGCAAATTGATCCAGCGCTCCCTATTTACTAACGGTTAGGTTAATCAATGTCTGATCGCTCGCTGCTTCTTGTCCATGCGCATCCTGATGATGAAACCATCAACAATGGTGCAACCATGGCTAAATATGTAAGCGAAGGTGTTCGAGTAACTCTGGTTACCTGCACTAGAGGCGAAGAGGGCGAAGTCTTAATTCCAGAACTTGCCGAACTAGCAAGCTCGCATAAAGATCAATTGGGAACGCATCGTGAAACTGAATTAGCAGATGCGATGGCTGCCCTTGGTGTTGTTGATTTTAGATTTTTAGGAGCCCCTGATCGCAAGTGGCGAGATAGCGGAATGATGGGAACCGAACCTAATAATCGTAGTGATGTTTTTTGGCAGGCTGGTTTAGATGATGCTGCAAGTTATTTGGTAAAAATCATTCGCGAGGTTAAGCCACAAGTTCTGGTCACTTATGATGAATTTGGTGGTTACGGTCATCCAGATCATATTCAAGCTCACCGAGTTGCAATGCGAGCAGCTGATTTAGCGGCCGATGCAAATTTTGGCGATGGCTCACCGTGGGAAATCTCTAAAATTTACTGGAACACAATGCCAAGGTCGGTCATTCAAGAGGGCATCGACAGGATGAAAGATATAGGTTCTGATTTCTTCGGTGCTGAAAGCGCAGATGATCTGCCATTCGCAAAACCTGATGAACTTGTTACAACTCTTATCGACGGAACTGAATTTATTGATGCAAAGATGAAGGCTATGGCCGCGCACCCAACCCAGATTGAATTAGATGGCCCATTCTTTGCACTCTCAAATAATTTAGGTAATCAAGTTTGGGGCCACGAGTATTACACCCTGGTAAAAGGCGAGAAGAGCAAGAACTTAGATGCCAAGGGACGCGAGGCGGATTTCTTTGTTTAAGGCGATTGGCGCTCTATTTTTTGGTGCAGTAATTGGATTTATTGGAACCGTTCTCCACAATTCTTTTCAACCAATTGGAATTTTACTTGCACTACTGACAACCGCAATCGGCATTAACTTTGCTGGTCAATTATTTGGAGCCCAAAGATACAAGTTGATTGCCGCAATTGCCTGGCTTGCAGTGGTATTGCGCGCTGGAACTTACGGGGTAAGTAATGAAATCCTAATTATTTCAAATCTCTACGGAAACATTTTCTTACTAGGTGGTTTATTGTTTGCATTTATCGCTGTTATCAAACGGCGCTAAATCCAATCCCACTCTTGCCCACTCGGTGAATCTTTAATTGAAATTCCAAGTTTCAACAACTGATCTCGCAACTTATCACTTGCTTCGAAATTTTTTGATTCGCGGGCACGCTTTCGCTCTTCAAGTAAACCTGAAATTTCTGACGTAGCTTCAGCCTTAGCCTTTGGCGCTCTTGCTATTTCTAGACCGTAAATCTCATCAACTCTTACAAAGCATGCAACTTTCGTAGCCCCAGAAATCAATTCATCCTTCTCAAGTTTCCGAAGTTGCTGAAGCGCCCTAGGAGTATCTAAATCTTGTTGAATGTCGCCCAAAGTTCCTTCGCAAAAATCACTTACAAATTTATTATCCACTTCACCTTGCTCTGACCACTGCACCATTTTTTTTCGCCATCGATCCAGCGTCGCATCAGCAGCACGCAGTGAGTCCCAAGTTAAATCCATCTGACTGCGGTAACGGTTCTCTAAGAAACAAAGTCGTAAAGCCAGGGGATCGAGCCCCTTTTCAATTACATCAATAAGCAGAACGACATTTCCTGCACTCTTCGACATTTTGCGGCCTTCAAATAACAAGTGCTCGCCATGCACCCAATTTTCAACTACTTCATAACCAACTGCAGAATTCGATTGTGCTCGCTCGTTTTCATGATGCGGAAAGCGCAGATCAATTCCACCTAAATGTAGATCAACGTTTCCCTCTAAAAGTTCTAACGACATTGCAGAACATTCAATATGCCAACCGGGAAATCCTGGTCCCCATGGTGAATCCCAAATCATTTCACTGCGATTTGCTGCAGCTTTCCAGAGCGCCCAATCGGCATGAAATAACTTTGCGCCATCTTCAGCGTATTCATGTCTATGGCCAGGCTTAAGAGAATCAAGGCGATTTCCCGAAATTTCGCCATACGATTCAAAGGTTGATGCTGCAAAATAGACACAACCGTCAGAGCCCACATAAGCATGATTTGATGAAATCAAATTAGTAATAAGTTTTAGCATTAAATCAATGGTCTCACTGGCTCGCGGATAAGCAGCTGCAGGAATCACATTTAATTTCGCGAGGTCTGCATGAAAGCTTGCTTCATACTTACGGGCAATTTCAAAAGGATCAATCGCTTCTAGCTTTGATTGTTCCAGCAACTTATCGCCGCCGACCTCGTTACCAGCAATATCTTCAGCCATATGACCTACATCGGTTATGTTCTGAATTAACCTTGAATCAACTCCAGAAAATGTCAGAGTTCGTTTTACTAAATCACTAAGTAAGAATGTGCGCAGATTTCCGACGTGAGCATCGCGATAAACAGTCGGTCCACAGCAATAAATGGAGACCTCAAAACCATTCTTAGCGCAGACTTCCTTTAGCGATCGGGCCTTAGTATCAAAGATAAATAGTCCAGTGTTCATTTCTCGGGAACCACTTTCCAGAGCGCAATCACATTATGATCAAATCGAACAAGTGAGCCATCTTTTTTGCGGACCGTATCAATCTCTTCCAAGGTCCCAAGTAAATCTCGAAAGCCACCACCTGGCTCGTGTAGCCGAATTGATACTCGTTTTCCAATCTCAGCTAGCGAAGGAGTGGGATTT
>JBILDT010000032.1:0-9300 GCA_044352485.1 Candidatus Nanopelagicaceae bacterium | reverse complement strand
TGGATTACTGGTTCTACGATCTGATGCATCGCGATTATTTTTTGGACCCATCGACCAGACTGCAGTATCAAATGATTCGGTCTTTGATCCGCGTTCATTCATCTGGAAGTTAACTTCAGTCTTTAGATCAAGTTCAGTGACACCGATATTTACTCGGCCTTCAACCTGAGCCAAAACATCATCAACTAGATGGCAAGCCGTAGTCATTTGCTCAATCTCTTCTGCTGATTTAATTCGTCTTAACTTGTTTACTAATTCTTCAGCATTAACGATGGTCGCATCAGGGAAAACCTGCATGATATGCATGATGGTCTCGCCCCAAGTTCTAGAGCTAACAGCAATCTTCTTGACCTTGCCAAAGCTCTCGGCAACCTTCTTGAACTTTGCATGAGCATCATCAAGTTCGCTCACCGTTGTGGTGTTTGGATCAACGCCATTTGGTGAATCAAACTCAACAATCATCCGCGGAAACACAAATTTCGGTTCGTGCTTTGGATGCAGAAATGCTCCCGCCACCCAGTGGTGGGTATATTGAACATTTCCGAATGTGACTACGCGGCGTTCAGTCCCGGTTAAGTAATCTAGGTCAGCAGTATGTTTTGGAAGAAAAACGAGATCTACGCCTTCTGCCTCCATTAGGGCATAAAGCTTCTCTCTGCGCTCTTTGTAATTAAACATTAGAGCGGAAGTTCATCTTCGTGGTTGTGGATCAATTGCCAGCCAACTGGAAACTTCTGCCAGATTCCGGTGTTTCGAACTTCGCGTGTTGGCGAAGCGCCATTCTTGTAAACAACTTTTAAGTAGTGGCGAGCAATTGCGAAATCTCCGTGCACTGTAATAACTGGATCAGTTGCATCGATGCGCTCTACTTGTGGGGCGTTTGGGTCATTTGGACGACGTCCGCGAACTTCGTTTAGTCCCTTAATTCCAAATGCCATGTCGCGCTCAGAAGAATCCCAAACTGTGCAATCTTCGTGAATGAATTGATCAATCTTTGGTCGATCCTTTTCGATGAAACCTTCATACATGGTAAGAACACCATTCCACATATATTCCTGATCTGCATTCATTTTATTCTCCTTCTTATTTAGGTCTTATTTAGGTCTTATTTTGGTTTGTAAGTTTAATTCTTTGTTTTTGCGTTTTCGATAGATGCAATCTCGCTAGCATCATCTAAATACTCGAAACGCAAAAGTGATAACGGCACATTGCCATTTAGCCAGAGATAATCATGGAATTTCTTCATGTCGAAATCTTTAGAATTCGCACGTTCTTTTGAGACCGCATCTGAGAAGAGCTTAATAATCTGGGTCTTACCAATTTGATAGGTAAGGGCTTGTCCTGGGCAGGAAGAGAAGAAGACCGCCTCTTCATAGGCAGTTCCGTGATCCATTGGGACTTTGCGCTCTAGATATGCGGTTGCGGTAGGTATATCAATCTCACCAGTCGCAAGGGCCACATCAACAATCACACGCATTGCACGAAGTTTCATAAAGTTATACATAACTGTCTTCGAATGAACTGCGTCATCAAATAAGCCGGCAGCTAGTAGAAGCTCTTCGTTGTAGAAAGCGATTCCCTCGTTTACACCTGAGTCATAGTAATAGCGGCGAAGTTTGCGCTCGTGGCGCCATGACATTGCAAGTTGTTGGTAGTGCGCACCTTCGTGAACGATTCCTGCTCTTGTGTCACGGGCATTTGCGGCATAAAAATAAGGAAGTTGGTTGTGAGGTTTTGGAACATATGAATATCCATCTTCATCAACGCGAGATTGCCCAGTTAAATCATCAGTTACGCCCAACCATTTGATTGGTGCCAGATGTGCTGGAAGCGGCGCAGTTAAATAGTGCTTCAGTGAATTTGGCTGAGAGAGAATTCCTTCTCCCTCGTAGAAACCACGAACTTGAAGTTCGGCTTTTGCCTCGTCCGCAACTTGTTCAACATCGGTTTTCGGAATTGGCGGAACCGGAACACTGCGATACTTGTTAGCAGTTAAGTGTTCAAGTGTTACTGCTCGATCCCATTCAATTTCACCTATCAAGCGAAGCTCGCTGGTAGAAAATGGAACTAGCGCTATGTTGTTAAAGAACCACTCATATTTCTCCTTTCCAATGGCCTTAATCGGCTTCATGGAATTGAGGTTCTTTTTCAGCCATTCTCTGAAATCAATGAAAGCTGTAATCGCAGGAGCAGCCACACTCTTTAATTCTGTTGCAAGGCTTTCGCTGACTAATTTTCCAAGTTCATTGACCGTTGTCATTATTTGTTCTTCAATGTTTTCAAGCAACTCAATTGCCACAGTCGCATATGGGCCAACGGAATTACCTTCAAGATTTGTGCGCCCGTGGTCCAAAATTTCCTTGGTATTGCCAAGAATAAATATCGCTTCTTTAACTTCCTTCTCGGTAATTTTCAGCGGAAGCAGAAGATCAAAGAGGACGCCGATTGTTTGGTCGATATAGAACCTTGGTTGCTCTTGCCAAATCTTTATATAATCGAGTTCCCAGTAAACGCGATGAATAGCAGTTCCAATTAATTGATGATCAATCCAACTAGCTTTATCAACTTTTAGTGAAGCAGAAGTTCCGACATCAATCGCTCGCCAGCGATTTTCAAAATCTTTTATCTCAGTCCGATATTTCGCTACATCACTCGGTGACCATGCTGGTTTCCAGTTTGCTACTCGTTCGAGTCTAGGAATATCGTCGTGGGATCTTGGCTGTTGCAGAGTTCGCCAGTTCCAGAAATCTGAACCAAGTTTCTCGATTTCGATAGCTAAACTCATTGCTCCCCCAAAATTCTATTGCCTGCGTGCATCAGAAATACTAGTTCAAAATTCTGAACTTAAACAGGGCTTGTAAGCGAAAGTTGGCTTGCGCTATGCGAACAAATTAGTAAGGAAGAACTTTCTTCGGCTTGCCCTGCTTGTATTGATTTAGCCATTCCAATTCAACTCCAAGAGTTGTTGCTGCAGTTAACACCCAGTTGGGGTTTCGAAGAAATTCTCGACCCAACATAACTGCATCTGCTTTTCCACTTTCGACAATTTCTTGTGCAAATTTTGGATCGGTGATTACGCCGACTGCACATGTCAGCATCTTGCTACTTCCTTTAATGTCTTCACTGAATCGAACTTGATATCCGGGCGCTACCGGATAAGTAATGTCAGCTTTGATTCCACCTGATGAACAATCAATTAGATCAACACCTAATGGGAGCAGAATCTTTGCTAGCGCGCTGTTCTCGCTGGTATCCCAACCACCATCAACCCAATCGTGCGATGAAGTCCGCAGAAACAGTGGCATTCCTGCAGGAATAACACTTCTAATTACTTCGACAACTTCTAGTAAAAATCGAATTCGATTTTCGAAGCTTCCACCATATTCATCACTTCGCTTATTTGAAATTGGCGATAAGAATGAATGAATCAAATAACCGTGTGCCCCATGAATTTCAATGACGTCGAAACCAGCCGCTACCGCTCTGATTGCCGCGTTTCGGTAATCTTCAATAATTGATTTAATTTCAGCAGTTGTAACTGCTCTAGGAGTTGGCAACTTTCCGAATGCAACTTCACTTGGTGCAACTGCCTGCCATCCGCCTTGTTCTGGCGATACATAATCTTGACCCTGCCATGGCGCTGTTGTCGAACCCTTCTGCCCTGCATGCCAGAGTTGAATTCCAATTTTCGATCCCTGTTCGTGGACGAAATCTACAATTGGCTTCCAAGCTGCAACTTGTTCGTCATTCCAGATGCCGGTATCGCGAAGTGTGGATCTGGCACCAGCAGAAATTCCAGAAGCCTCAGTCATTACTAAGCCAACTTTGCCCATCGCATACTTGCCGAGATGGATCAGGTGCCAGTTGTTCGGCATTCCATCGACAGCGGAGTATTGGCACATTGGTGAGAGCCAGATTCGGTTCGGAATCAGAAGATCTCTTATTTGGATTTCGTCAAAAATGCTAGGCATTTGCGAATCGTATATCTTTGCGCATTCAAAATATACATATATTGTTTGGGCATGGAAAATTCTTTGAACGCAGGTAAATGGGTTACAAAAGTTGCGGATGAGCTTGCAGAGGTGTTGCAGCCCACAGTTAATTTGGATTGGGAGATAAAAACTCCAGATTTAGATTGGACCCAATCCCAGACCGCGATTCACACCATGCGCGCCTGCCTCGAATATTCATATCAAGTTGTTGGTAAGCGAATTGATACCTATCAACCAGTGCTCTTTGAAAAGAAAGAGAAGGCAACTCCTGCTGAATACTTGCCAATGATTGCAACCGCAGCCAGAGTTCTTGAAAAAGTTGTAAAGGATGCAGATCCAAGTGACCGTGCCTGGCATGCATATGGAATTTCAGATGCAGTTGGTTTTGCAGCTATGGGAGTCGTAGAAGTAAGTGTTCACACCTACGATCTTGCAAAGGGATTTGGAATTGATTTTGTTCCTGATAATGATGCAGCAGAGTTTGCAATCAATCGAATCTTCTCTGGAACAACGGAATATCCTGCACATAAATCACAAGGCGAACTTTTGCTCTGGCTTGCAGGAAGAATTGAGCTATCTGGTGTTGCAAGACGAACTGGTTGGAAATGGAATGGCGTTCCTAGATAAGCATTAACGATTTATCAGCTTCGCCAAAACTTGTAGCTGTAAATAAAGGATGCTGCAGATAGTCCTAGAAGTATTGCGAGTGCTATCAAGAAACCATCTATCCCGGCCAACTCTAGAATAAATCCAAGTATTGGTGGGAAGATAAATCCGCCGGCCATGATTGCCAACATCAAAACCGTTGTAGCAAGTGGAAATCCAGGTGTTTTACGGGCAATCCAGCTTGAAGAGTTAGGGAAAATTGGCCCCACAAAAAGCCCGCAGAGCGCCAGGCCTAAACTCATATGATCTCTGCTCAACACCGCAAATGAGAAGGGCAGAAAGGTTGCAAGGATGCAGATCAAAATAATTGAATGTGGTTCGAGGTATCTTGCAATATAAACACCGATAAAACGGCCAAGCGAGAAGAAAAGATAGAAGAAGGCGCTACTCAAAGCCCCAGATTCTAGGGTGCCATCTGAAGCCTTAATAATTGTAGGAAGCCAGGCAGCAATTGAATTCTCTAGGCCGGAATAAAAGATTACTGCCATCAAAATTATAAATAACTGAAATTGATTCTGCTTTGTCTGCGATTTGTGGTCAAACTTTTCTACCCGCCACTGCGCACCTGTTAGAAATCTAGTTGCCACAAGCGAAGTTCCGATTGCTAAAATAATAATGGCTGGAATATTTGAAGATCCAAGCATGCCAATAGTGAACGGGCCAGCTAGTGCACCAAAACCTGTTGCGGCACTTGCTAAATTCATTCGAACATGAGAAGCATTCCCACTTCTGGTAAAAAGCTGTAACAGCGCAAGTCCGGTAGCACCATATCCAACGCCTGCGAAACAACCCGAGAGAGTTAGCAGAACTGCATCATTTAAAGTTACGACACCAATAAAGCCAATAAATGCAACGATAATTCCACGCTGGATAAACCAAATTAAATCTTTCTTTGGCCCAAAGACCTGCACCAATACTGTTCCAATTAGGGTGTGCATAGTGAACCCGGCCAGAATAAGACCAGAGGTTGAAATAGATAAATCATTTCGCTCCGCAATCCATGGCAACATCGGGCCCCAACAAGTTGAGGTAAAGCCCATCATCGCAAATGCAACTGCGGCGCAGAAAAAACCCCGGCTAGTTAGTTCGCGTTCCCCCGGTTGCGCTAACTTCTCAGTGGACATCTGCGTAGCCTAGACTTGTTCATAGTCATTTCCCGGGAAGAATTACCGGAACTTGGATACTTAATCCACCGTCGATAACAATAGATTGGCCAGTAATAAAAGCTGATTCATTCGAAACTAAGAAGACTGCTAAATCTCCAATTTCCGAACTTTTAGCGATTCTTCCAAGTGGGTGTCCCGCACCCCAATCAGCAAGAACTTCTTCAATACTCTTTTCGCCACGATGCATTTCAGCAGATGTCCGCAACATTGGGGTATCTACAGATCCCGGAAGAATCGCATTCACTCTGACACCACTTATAGCTAAATCAATTGCAGAAGCTCTTGTCAACGCGTTGATTGCACCTTTAGATGCCGCATAGGCAACAACGGTCTTCTGACTCATCAGTGATTGAACCGATGAGATGTTTACTATCGAGCCCGCTTTCTGGGCGATCATTGCTGGAGCAACATATTTGGCAGTCAAGAACATGGATTTCACGTTGACATTGAAAGTTCTATCCCAGATTTCCTCGGTGGTATCTGTGACGCTGCCATATGTCTGAATTCCCGCACAGTTAATTAAGCCATCAATACGGCCATGGGCGGCTAAAACTTTTGTTACTGCATCTTCTACTTGCGCTTCGTTGCTGACATCTACAACGTGAGAACTAAAGCTCGACTCCAAATTCGAATACTTTGATTCCTGAATCACAAGTGAAGAATCATCGAGATCGAAGGAAATTACTATTGCGTTTGAATCAAGAAATTTCTGAACGCAGCCTTCGCCAATACCCTTGGCACCACCAGTGACGATTACTACTTTGCCGCTTAAATCGATGCCCATTTTTGCTCCATAAAATGTGACTTGAAGATTAATTCAAGAGTGCCTAGCGATGAGCATACCAATGGCTGCTATGCAGGGAACTAACTCTCGATGAACCTTTCGATAGCTCCTAACCTGCTTTGCCAGATTTTTCTGCTTAGTTCACTTTCTGGTGCAAGATTTTCAGAGCCATGAAATGCCCCTTGAAAAACCTGAAATTCTGTCGAAACTCCTGCGCCTGAAAGGCGTTGGAAGAATGATGAATTTTCATCAAGAAAGAGATCAAAACTTCCAACATCTGAATAACACTGAGGAAGTCCCGCCAAGTTTTTTGCTCGCGCTGGAGCTGCATATTCATCGGCCTGATTCCCATTTAGATACCAGTTCCAGGCATCAATATTTGTGCTTCGATCCCAGACGCCAATATTTGTTATTTCAAGCGAAGAATTTGAGGTATTTGAACTATCAATCATTGGATAAATCGGAAGCATGTATTTGAACAAGTTACTACCTTGGTCTCGCATTTTTAATACGGTTCCCAAAACCAAGCCACCACCGGCCGAGCTTCCGTAGATTCCAAGATTCGCTAAATCGATATTGAACAATTCAGAATTACTGACTATCCAAGAAATTGCATCAATACAGTCTTCAATTGCGGCAGGATAAGGAAATTCTGGCGCTTTTCGGTATTCGATGGATAAAACTGCAATATCAAAAGTCCGAGCGAAATTCAGACAGTTCAAATTACCGGTTTCTAAATTCCCCATGATCATGCCGCCACCGTGAATATAAATTAAGCAAGGCTGCAGGGGCCCATTAGATTCTTTCGCGGCTCGATATAGCCGAACCGGAATGCTGCGTCCTACTTCTGAAGATGGAGCCTGAACATCCCGCACTTCGACATCTGAATGCTCAATTTCGTTGATTTTTTTAGTGACTGAATTGAGTGCAGCTCTGCGCTCATTTAAATCACTAATCGCATTTAAGCCACCTGGAAATTGAAGTAAAAAACCTTCTAGGGCAGCGTTTGACTCCGCATCAATACCCGCTTTTGAAACGCTCATTTATCCCCCCAAGCCTGCCTAAATATAACCCTTCGGCAGCAAGATTCACCCGTAAACGTTGTGCGTCAAACGATTGACTTGTTTTTGCACTTATGTGATACTTCGAGAATTAACGGTTTGAAAGGATCGCACAATGGCTACCGAATCTAACTCTGACAGAATCAAATTCAAGGGTTCTACATGGGGTCACGAGCGAGGATACGCCTCACTAAAGGCGCTTAACGCAGACCATTCAAATCTTTTCCCGGCTGACGTTGATTGGGATGTGCGCACACTTCAGCAATTTGCTGATCAATCAATGAGCGAGCTTTCAAAGAAATACGACATGATTGTTTTTGACCACCCATGGACCGGTGAAATCGCTGCCAAGGAATACTTCTACCCACTTGATCAATTTCTCTCAAAAGAATTCTTAGCCGAACAAGAAGCAAACTCCGTTGGAAAATCCTATGAAAGCTATATCTGGAAGGGTCATATTTATGGACTCCAGATTGACACTGCTGGCCACGTTAGTGCTGCAAGATCTGACTTGTTCGCAAAAAATAATGTTAAGAAGCCAACTACTTGGACTGAGACTCTCGAGTTAGCTAAGCAATTATTCGCTGAAAAGAAGCCGCTATTTGCTCTACCTTTAGACCCAGTAAATATTTGGTGTCTCTTCATGACTTTGGCCGCAAATCAAAAAGTTGATGCGTATCAGGATGGCAAGCAAGTTCTTCCGGGTGCGAAAAGCCTAGAGATCCTAAACTTCATAATTGAACTTGGAAAATACGGCCCTAAAAAAGCGTACGACTGGAATCCGATACATCTTCTAGATGAGATGAGCACCGGGGATGAAGTTATGTATTGCCCTGCTCTATTTGGATATTCAAATTACGGCATGGCTGGCTTTAAGAAAAATCTAATTGAGTTTGGGCCAATTCCTAGTTCTGGCTTCGGTTCTATCGGTGGAATTTTGGGTGGAGCAGGAATCGGAATCACGAAGTCTTGTAAGAATCCTGAATTAGCCGCAAAGGTTATTGAGGTAATCGGTTCACCAAAGATTCAGAGAACTCTCTACGCAACAACCGGTGGCCAGTCTGGTCACAGATCAGCTTGGCTTGACCAAGACTTAAATGCTTTTACTAACAACTTCTATGCCAACACTTTGGATACCTTGGATAACAGCTATCTTCGCCCAACGTTCCCTGGCTTCATCGAAATTCAAACTGATTCCGGTGACATTCTTGCTGAAGCGGTTTACGGGAAGATCACTCCCGAGAAAGCTGTCGAGGGAATCAACAAAAAGTATCAAGATCAACTAAAGAAATGGTCTGATTTTCTCTAAACTCTGATGCCATTTACTGTTGCAATCGCTGAAGTTAAACAGGAGACAAACACTTCTGCGGCGCCAACTACCTTAAAGGACTTTGAGGATTTTCACCTTTTCTATGGTGATCAGATAAAAACTGGATTGGGCAACAGCAACTCTGAAATTGCTGGATTCTATGAAGTTCTATCGAAAGAAGATGTCGAAATCGTTCCAATAATTGCGACTTTCGCAGTATCTGGTGGTGCCGTCGACGCAAATACTTTTGAGTATTTGGTTAACTACTTAACCGAAAATCTCGCAAAAATCGAAAAACTTGATGGGCTTTTGATTGCCTTGC
>JBILDT010000031.1:0-9309 GCA_044352485.1 Candidatus Nanopelagicaceae bacterium | reverse complement strand
TGTGGTGGTCGATCACTTCCGAGCAGAGCCCAGGCCGCAAGCTTTGCCGCACCGATTGCAACATATTCACCAGGCGGTGGAAGCAAAACTTCGCGACCGAAGATTGCCGAAGCTATTTTTCCAACTGCAGGATTCTTTGCAGCGCCACCTACTAAGAGGATTCGTTTAACTTCAACACCCAACTTCTCAAGTGATGCAACAGCATCAGCCATACCGCAGAGCATTCCTTCGATCATCGCGCGGGCTAGATTTTCTGGATTCGAATTATTTAAATTCATTCCAGAGAAAACGCCGGTTGCATCTGGTCGGTTTGGAGTTCGTTCGCCCTCAAAATATGGAAGAAGTGTTAGACCGCCTGCGCCAGGTTCTGCTTTAAGTGCAAGTTCACCAAGTTCATCATGGTTTACTCCAAGAATACGAGTTGCTGCATCTAGAATTCGAGCTGCATTTAAAGTGCAGACTAACGGAAGAAAATAACCGGTTCCATCTGCAAAACCTGCAACCTCGCCACTTGCATCATGCGTTGGTGTTTCTGAAACTGCAAATGCAGTTCCACTTGTGCCAAGTGAAACAATTACATCTCCGGGCTGGGCATCAACACCGATTGCAGCCGCGGCGTTGTCGCCAGTTCCGGCCGCGATTGGAATTCCGTTCTTTGTTTTCGTGGCAAAAGATTTAGGTTCAACAATTCTTGGAAACAAGATTTCTTGTTTGCTTCCAAGTGCTAACTGAAAAACATCTTCACGATATTTGTTGCTAACGCAGTCGAAATATCCAGTGCCACTTGCATCACCGCGATCAGTAAACAAATCTGCGATTGATTCACTTCCGGAAATCTTCCACGAAATCCAATCGTGGGGAAGTGCAATTGCTGCTACTTTCGCAGCATTAGCTGGCTCATGTTCTGCTAACCAGCGCACTTTGCTTGCAGTAAATGCCGCAACTAATGAAGATCCAACTGCTTTAGCAATTTCAGAGCCGCCACCCATTTCAGTATTTAGGTCGGCAGCTTCTTTCGCTGATCTTGTGTCATTCCATAAGAGTGCTGGTCTAATAACATTTCCAGATTTATCTAGTGCAACCATTCCGTGCTGTTGTCCCGCAACCGCGATTGCAGCAACATCATCTAAACCACCTGCAATCTTTATTGCATCTTGGGTCGCGCTCCACCAAAGAGCCGGATCTACTTCACTGCCATCAGGGTGCGCAGCTCGGCCTTCGCGGATAATTTGGCCACTTTGAGCGTCACGAATAACAACTTTGACCGACTGTGTTGAGGTATCGATACCAGCCACTAATTGCATTTTCGCTCCGGACCTTTCGCTCAAGACTCTAGGGGATGATTTAACCACCACTTTGCGGAGGGTAGACTTACCTAGTCAAAGTTGACCACCCTAAATATTTTTCAAGCGAATTAAACTAAAAATCAGGAGTAAAGATGCGTATTGGTGTCCTAACAGGTGGCGGAGATTGCCCAGGATTAAATGCTGTTATTCGTGCGGTGGTTCGCAAGGGTGTTAAAGAGTATGGCTACGAGTTTGTTGGGTTCCGCGATGGTTGGAAGGGTCCACTTGAAGGTTTAACAATGCCTTTGGATCTAGCAACAACACGTGGCATCTTGCCTAGGGGCGGAACGATTCTTGGTTCATCTAGAACAAATCCTTTTAAAATTGAAAATGGCGTAGAGCGCATCAAAGAAAACCTTGCAAAGATGAATATCGATGCACTTGTGGCAATTGGTGGCGAAGACACACTTGGGGTTGCAACAAAGCTCGATTCATTGGGCGTAAAGGTAGTCGGCGTTCCAAAGACAATTGATAACGATTTAAATAACACTGATTACACATTTGGTTTTGATACTTCGGTAAATATCGCTGTTGAAGCGATTGACCGACTTCATACGACAGCAGAATCACATCACCGCGCACTTATCGTTGAGGTAATGGGACGTCATGCTGGCTGGATTGCACTTCATGCCGGAATTGCCGGTGGGGCATCTTGTATCTTGATTCCAGAAGTTAAATTCTCAGTAGACAAGGTCTGCGAGTGGGTAAATTCTCGATTCGAATCTTCTTATGCGCCAATCATCGTTATTGCCGAAGGTGCAATTCCGCAGGACGGTGACATGGTTGTTAAGGATCAAACACTTGATTCATTTGGACATGTGAAGCTATCCGGAATCGGTGAATGGCTTGCTGCGCAGATTGAAGAGAAGACCGGTAAAGAGGCGCGCACATCTGTTCTCGGACATATTCAACGCGGTGGTTCACCAACTGCCTTCGACCGTGTGTTAGCAACTAGATTTGGTTTACATGCAATCACTGCAATCCACGAGGGGGATTTTGGCAAGATGGTCGCACTACACGGAACCAAGATAGAGCGAGTTCCGCTGGCATCGGCAACCACCCAACTTAAATTAGTAACTCCTGATTTATACGCTGAAGCAGAAGTCTTCTTCGGATAATCCAGAATAAATAACGAGCGCCGAGCATCCCTTCTTCCCTAAACTTAAGGACATGATGAATATCGATTCACTATTTACCCCAGGTCTTGTGGCTGCCCAACAACCACAGTGGCCTGGTGGGGCTAATGGTCCAGAAGTTAGTGCGGCTGTTGAAACTCTTCGTAAGTTGCCACCGCTGGTTTTTGCTGGTGAATGCGACAGTCTTAAAGCTCGTATCGCAATTGCGCAAGAAGGTAAAGCTTTTTGGTTGCAAGGTGGAGATTGCGCCGAAACATTTGAAGCTGCAACAGCAGATTCAATTCGAAACCGAATCAAAACAATTTTGCAGATGGCAGCAGTCCTACAATATTTTGCAAGTCTTCCAGTAATCAAAGTTGGCCGAATGGCTGGACAATTCGCTAAGCCACGCAGCAGCGATACCGAAACTCGTGGTGATGTAACTCTTCCTGCCTATCGGGGCGATGCAGTTAATGATTTAGCTTTCACGCTAGAAGCGCGGACCCCAAATCCACAGCGATTGGTGCAGGTTTACAACACATCTTCATCAACGCTTAATTTAGTTCGCGCATTTACTCAAGGTGGTTTCGCTGACATCCGCCGAGTTCATGAATGGAACAAAGGGTTTGCAAAGGATCCACGTTTTGGTGCGCGCTACGAGCAGATGGCAGGAGAGATTGGACGTTCATTAGATTTCATGGCTTCTGCAGGTGTCGATCCAGATGCATTCAAGACCGTTGATTTTTATTCATCACACGAAGCGCTAATTTTGGAATACGAAAAAGCACTAACCAGAATCGATTCCCGAACCGATCTTCCTTACGATGTTTCTGCGCACTTCGTCTGGATTGGTGAACGCACCAGACAATTAGATGGCGCACATATGGATTTCGCCTCTAAAATTCAGAATCCAATCGGAATCAAGCTCGGCCCCAAGAGCACAGTTGAAGATGCTCTTGCCATGATTCAAAAATTGAATCCAAACAACGAACCTGGTCGCCTCACTTTTATTACTCGCATGGGTGCTTCTCTAATTCGCGAAAAATTACCAACTCTCGTTAAGGCCGTAACTGATTCTGGGGCAAAAGTTCTCTGGGTCTGCGATCCAATGCACGGAAATACTTATGAGGCCCCAAGTGGCTACAAGACTCGCAAATTTGATGACGTTATGGATGAAGTTCGTGGTTTCTTCGAAGTGCATAAGGCACTGGGCACACATCCCGGCGGTATTCACATTGAATTAACTGGAGATGACGTCACTGAATGTGTTGGCGGTGGCGAACAGATTCTGGAATCTGATTTAGCAACTCGCTATGAAAGCGCTTGTGACCCACGTTTGAACCATACGCAGTCTCTCGAGCTTGCCTTCCTCGTGGCAGAAATGTTGCGCGACCACTAGATTTTATTTGGATTCGTATTAGCCTTAAGGGATGCTATTTCAAGCTACTCAGAAGACTCCGGTCGGAGAGTTGTTTCTTGTAAGCCATGAACATATCTTGCTAGCGGCAGGCTTTAAGAATTTTAAAGATTTATTCTCCAAAATGGATGCGGCGGATCTCAATCTCGAAACAAAGAGCGTTAAAAGTATTCCAATAATCAGTGATCTTATAAAAGATTATTTCGATGGTGACTTATCAGCTTTGGGTGGAATAAAAGTTAGACAACCTGGTGCCGAATTTTCGCAAGAAGTCTGGAAAGTTATGCGAAAGATTCCAGCGGGTAAAACTTGGTCGTATTCAGATTTAGCAAGTAGGGCAGGTTCACCCAATGCTGTGCGTGCCGTGGGAACAGCCTGTGCCAGAAACTTAATCGCCCCAATCATTCCGTGCCACAGAGTTGTGAAGAGCGGTGGTGCTTTAGGAAATTATGGCTATGGGTTGCAGATAAAGGATTGGCTATTACGCCACGAGGGCGCGCTTAAGTAATTTTGGAAGAACTTCAAGAATCTTGGCCAGATCAGTTTCGGTAATATCTAAATGAGTTACGATTCGAAGAAATTTCGGCCCGAGTGCGGCAGCTAGAATTCCTGCTTCCTTTAATTGATTATTCAATTCATTGGCTGTGATTGAGGTGCCTGATAAATTTAGAGCAACAATATTTGTTTCCACACTAGTTGAATCAATTAAACTAGGGGAGATTGCGGAGCAAGCTTCAGCTATCACCTTTGCATTTGCATGGTCCAGCTTCAATCTAGAAATATTGTTATCAAGAGCATAATTTGCTGCTGCTGCTAGGAAACCGACTTGGCGCATTCCGCCACCGTATCGTTTGCGCCAAATACGCGAATCAGCAATGCGCTCTGAAGTTGAAAGAATAGCTGAACCGATTGGTGCTCCCAAACCCTTTGAGAAACAGACGCTGATTGTGTCGAACTGCGCACCAATATCTTTAAGTGCGGTTCCGCTTGCCACGTGGGCATTCCAAATTCTTGCACCATCGAGGTGCATGTTTATCCCGACAGCAGAACTTGCTTTACGAAGCTCTTTGATCTCATCGAATGATTGAACATAGCCGCCACCAAAATTATGAGAATTTTCAATTGCAATCGCCTTTGTTGAAACTAAATATGGCCCCGCATCCGGTGAAGCGATTCGCATTACTTCACTTGCCTTAAAGGATCCCCGATGGCCCTCCCAGGTTCGTGTAGTGATTCCACTAAAGGTTGCACCAGCACCAAGTTCTGCCCGAACAATATGTGAAGTTAATTCAGTTAATAACTCTTCGCCCGGTTTAACTAATGAGCGAATAGCAAGTTGATTGGTAAGTGAACCGGTGGCTGCAAAGAGCGCAGCTTCCTTGCCAAACATTTGCGCAACTTTTTTCTCCAGAGCGTTTACCGTTGGATCATCTTCAAAAACATCATCGCCAACAGCGGCTGTCGACATAGCCTCAAGCATTTCAGGTGAAGGCTTAGTTACGGTGTCAGATCTAAAATCAGATAGCTGGCTCAAGATTTTGCACTCTCTTTTCTCTGATCAAGCAGAATAATTAAATACATAGAAGCCAGAACCAGCAAGCCCCCAAGTGCAATTCGAAGTGTTACTGGCTCATTTAGTAACCAAATTCCGAAAGCGGCAGCAAATACGACTTCGGCGGCCAAAATAACGCCAACTGTCGATGGCGCAATAAATGATTGGGCCCAAGTTTGGACAATGAATGCCAGGGCGGTTGCAAAGATGGCGGTGTAAATGATTGACCACCAAACACCAGAATCTGGTGGCGCCTTGAATCCACTTTTGAAACTTGCAAGAAATGTAACCACTGCGCAGGTTCCTAGTTGAATAACTGTTAGCGCATAGGTATCAAGGCCCTTTGACCATTCGCCAAGGCCAACGATATGGAAGGCGAAGAGAAGTGCACTTATGAGAACTAAAAATTCACCAACTCCGAATTTAACTCCGTTGAAGGAAAGTAGCGCAAGGCCGATAGTCGCAACCAAGACCGCAAACCATTCGACCAAAGTTATGTTCTTTCGCAGGATCACCGCAGCAACAACTGGAGTGAACACAACATATAAGCCGGTTATGAAGCCAGTATTTGAAACTGTAGTCAGAGTCAGTCCAAAGGATTGAAAAATGTATCCACTGCTTAGAAACACACCAAGGATCACTCCCTTTTTTAAGAAGGGCAGATCAATTTTCTTAAGGACCGTTGGGCGAATCGCGATTAATAAGAGTGTCGCGATGACAAATCGCCAAGTAAGAAATGAATTTACATCAAGGCGCTCTAAGGTGCCTTTCATTGAAAGAAAAGCGCTACCCCAAATAGCTGCAACTGCCATCAGCGCTATTGAAGAGAAGACTTTGCTATCTCTCATTTAATCTTGGCTCTCATTTTCGACAAAAGTGCAATTTCCTCGCCATGTTTCTCTTCCATACCTGGTGTCTCGAGAATCAATGGGGCGTTCTGGGCCACGGGATGAGCCAACAATTCTTCAAAAGCTTTTAAACCAATCTCACCATCGCCAAGATTCTGATGGCGATCTTTCAACGCGCCACAGACATCCATCGAATCATTTGTATGAATTAATTTAATGCGATCAATTCCGACTAATTTAACAAGTAGGTCGAGAGTCTCGGTCATCCCACCTTTTTTAGCGATGTCATGTCCAGCTGCAAAAACGTGACAAGTGTCGAGACAGACTCCAACTTTGGGATGCCATTCCAGGGCTTCAAAGTAATAAAGTAAATCATCTAGCTTTTTAACTAAGGATTGCCCTTGTCCTGCGGTCGGCTCTAGTAGCAGCCAAGGATCTTCATCCTTTAATTTATTCAAAACTGGCATCATGCCTTTTTTAATTTGTTTCCAAGCTTTATCTACGTATTCAACGTCAACGGCAGATCCAGTATGAACAACCACACCCTTTGAACCAATTTCTCGCGCTCTGCGAAGCGAATAAGCGGTAGATGCAACTGAATTTTCGTATGTAGCAACCGTTGGTGAACCTAGGTTAATTAGAAATGGTGCATGAACATAAGTTTCAATATCAAGTTCGAGCGCCTTGTCTCGAAACAAGGTATCGGCTTCGACATTTGCATCGGGCATCGCCCAACCTCGGGGATTAGAGGCAAATACCTGAATCGCTTCTGCACGAACTTCTTGGGCATATGCAATCGAACGTTTAGCCATTCCTCCTGATGTCGGAGTATGTGCGCCCAGTCGGGGGAGTTTTCTTGGGCTGGCCATTAGCAAACCCTAACTCATAGTGACGAGTTTGTTACCCCAAGGTGATAGTCACGGTCGACCCAGGCGAGACCGAGGTTCCAGGTTTCGGTGAAATATTTGTAACCAATTTCTTCTTTGCTATGTATTTGGGTTTCACTACAAATCCAAGATCCTCCAAAATCTTAGTTGCCGCCAATTCGGATAGTGAATAGACATTAGGAATAAATATCTTGGAAGGCCCTTTAGAAATAACTAACTCAATCTTCTCGCCCTTTCCAACGCTCGTTACATCACTAGGAGTTTGCGAAATGACCGTGCCTATTGGAATTGAGTCACTGTATTCATACTTACTATTTACAATCAATCCAGCAGAAGTTAATTCACTTTGGGCTTGATCACTTGTTTTGCCTTGGAAATTTGTAAGTTCAACTTGTTCTAGACCTTTACTAATAATCAAATCTACAGAGCTATCTTTTCTAACTGGTGTTCCACTGACAGGATTTCCATTAATCAACAAGCCAGCTTCAAAGGTATCACTAAATTTTTCGCTCACCCGGCCGACCTTAAGATTTTTACTTTTAAGGGCCGCAGCTGCTTCTTCAACCGTTAAGCCAACTAGCTCTGGAACTTCAATTCGATCCTTACCTTTAGAAACTATAAGCAAAACTTCGCCAGCCACTTCTACGCGTCCACCCCCTGGAGGATTTGAAGTTATGACTTTCCCCTTCGGCACATCCTCACTGAATACTTCTTGAACTTCGCCAATCTTTAGCCCTAGCTCCGCCACCGCGGTAGCTGCCTGGGTTTGCGACATTCCAGCAAGAGATGGAATAGCAATCTTGTTTCCTGGGCCAGAGATTCGATACCAACTTGTTCCAATAATCAGCAGAACAATTAGAAGTGCGATGGCTCGATTGCGTTTTACTCGCGTCGAAACCTTACGCTTTCCTTTGGCAGTACCGGAGGTCTCGCGCATTGCATTGCCCCTCTTTAGATCTAACTGAGTAGTTATATTTTTTATAATATCGAACTTGTCGCGTTTTTCTCGTTTTCCTTTTGGCGATTTGCCTTTAGGGATTGGGATATCAAGTTCAAGGCTCATCTGCCTTCGCTTTGGGTCCAACTTAGTAAGTACGGCAAGGGCCTGTTCATGCATTTCCCCAGCATCCTTAAATCTCTTATCGGGATTATTTGCAGTTGCTTTCAAGACAATTTCATCAAGTTCAGCAGGGATGGCCGGATTAAGAGTTGATGGCGCAGCTACATTTTCATTGACATGCATATATGCGATTTGGATTGGGCTCTCACCATCAAATGGTTTCTTGCCGGTCAACATCTCAAATAGAACGATTCCTAATGAGTAAACATCACTTCGCATATCAGAGAGACCGCGTTCAACTTGCTCTGGTGATAGATAGGAAACACTTCCGAGAATAACGCTTGATTCGACCGTAAGTGTTGATCCTAATTGCGCACCTTTAGCAAGACCAAAATCAGCGACCTTAACTCGGCCGTCCTTGGAGATTAAGATATTTTCAGGCTTAATATCTCGATGCAAAATCCCACTCTTATGTGCAGCAGACATCGCAGAGAGGACAGGTGCGAAGTATCTTAAACTTTCATTAACACCAAGTGCACCTTGTTCGGCTATTACATCTCGCAGTGTGAATCCTTCGATGTATTCCATAACAATGAAGACAGCAGGGACGCCACCTTCATTCCAGCCTTGATCCTGAATCGCGACAATATTTGGATGAGCTAGTGCGGCGGCAGCTTTGGCTTCGCGAATAAATCTGCCAACAAAATCTTCATCATTTGCCAAGTGCGGATGCATGATCTTTACGGCAACGGGTCGGTCTAATCGCAGATCCAACGCGAAATAAATTGTGGCCATACCACCTGCCGCTACTACATGCTTGAGCAGATAGCGGTTATCAATTAATTCGCCGGTTAAGTCGGACACACTTAAATCTTAGACAGTGCTCTGCCCACTTAAGCGGTAATCCGCGCTCTTCTTGGTCGCTTCTTTCTCAAAATGAGCGTTCTGCGCCACGATGAATGCGGGCATGAATTCGGCGACCAATGGGCCATCCCGTTTGATAACCCGTTCCAGACCAAGGTCTGGCGAGACTTCAATCCATAGCGACAGTGATATGAAATCTCTGATGGCACTTTGGCTGGAA
>JBILDT010000161.1:0-2668 GCA_044352485.1 Candidatus Nanopelagicaceae bacterium | reverse complement strand
TTTTACTCGTAACCCAGCGGGGTTAAGAAAGGCGCTAGAAATTCTGGCCCGGGATTCCACTGTCGTAAAACAACGATCGAATGCAGTTGCACATATTTGGATTGAATCTCCATTAGATGCGAAGAGCGTCTCGAAACTTTTTGCTACTCATCCACCAATCGAAGATCGAATCTCAACTCTTAAAGCAATGGAATCTTTATAACTCTCGCTGTGGAAAAATAATTTCGAAGGTTGCACCTTCACCTAGCTTTGATTGAACTTCAACACTGCCGCCATGGGCCTTCATAACCGCATCAACAATTGCTAATCCAAGTCCGCTGCCTTCGCCGCCAACTCGAACTCGGGAAGGATCTGCTCTGAAAAATCTTTCGAATACTCGCTTCTGATCAGCTTCTGAAAGCCCAGGACCATTATCAGAAATACTTATCCGGGTATCTAAATCGCTCTGCGAAATCTTCACAACAATCTTTGTTCTAGCCGGAGTATGGGTTCTTGCATTCGCTAGCAAGTTTGCGATGGCTTGATGAATGCGCATCGAATCACCCAATACAAAAATCTCATCACTCTCGCTCGAAATAGTGATTTCATGGTCAGGCCCTGCTGCTTTTGCAGAAGCCACAGCCTCGGCTACTAGGTGATTAATATCTACCGGATCAAAAGTTAATTCTCTAGATTGATCTAATCTGGCAAGAAGTAATAAGTCTTCCACTAGCGCACCCATTCGAATTGATTCTTTCTCAATTCTAGATATCAACTCTCTGGTTTTATCTTCACCTACTACTGCACCTTGGCGATGAAGCTCTGCAAATCCTCGAATAGCCGTTAAAGGTGTGCGCAGTTCATGACTCGCATCAGCAACGAAGCGCCGCAATTTATTCTCAGACTCTGTGCGCACAGCAAATGATTCTTCAATTCGCGAAAGCATCGTGTTTAAAGATCCAGTTAGCCGCCCAACCTCAGTTCTTGAATTTACCTGCGGAAGCCGCGCAGATAAATCTCCCTCTGCAATCGCAGCTGCAGTCTTCTCGATCTGGTTAAGTGGTTTGAGGGTCAACTTAATTAAGGATCTGGCAATGATCGCAATAGAAATTAGAACGATAAAACTAATCAAAAAAAAGATTCCAGAGAGACCAGCAACGGTTTTATCTACGCTATCTAGCGCAACTGAAATTACAACAGTGCCCTCACCGGATGGAAGTGGTCTAGCAATTGCACGAATATCTGGTTCGCCTTTAGCACCGGGGATTGTGAAGGGCAGACCTTCGAGCGAATCAACTTTTTTTGGAGTTAGTTTCTTAAACTCATTTAGATCAATGGAATTAGCAAATTCGCCACCTATTCGTCCAACAATGTTTCCAGAAACATCTAGAAGCGTTACAGCAGTAGTAGTTGGGACTGCTTCTAAGGGGCGCAGTGGACGAAAACCATACACATCGCTCTCTTCATCTAAATTTGCAGTGTCAATTCCGGCACGATCAAGGCGCAACATTGAAGTTTTAACAACTTCATTTAACTGAGCATCGGCTTGGTTTATCAGAAAGGTGCGTAGTGAATTTGATGCAGCAAAATCTGAGGCGGCAATAGCGATTGCAGCCAGCACCAGCGTTGACAGAATCAGGCGATTACGAAGTGACCAGTTCGACAGCCCGTATCTCATTTGGGAAGTTTACTTCTTAATTACTTACGTGCTGGTAAGCGCAACCTATATCCCACACCGCGAACGGTATGAATCAGAGCGGGTTCGAAGCTATCAATCTTCTTGCGAAGATAGGAGATATAAGTTTCAACAATTCCAGCATCGCCACGGAAATCGTATTGCCATACATGGTCAAGGATCTGTGACTTACTTACTACGCGATCAGCGTTAATCATTAAGTAGCGAAGTAGTAAAAATTCGGTAGGAGAGAGTTCAATCAAGGTGCCGGCGCGACGAACTTCGTGGGTTGCTTCATCGAGTTCGAGATCTGCAAACCTCACTTTCTCGTCGTCGCCCTCAATAGTTGTTGCTCCGATGCGACGTAGAAGCGCACGTAGGCGAGCAACAAGTTCTTCAAGGCTAAATGGCTTGGTTACATAATCATCGCCACCGATTGTTAAGCCAGCAATTTTATCTTCAACGGTATCTTTCGCTGTTAGAAAGAGAACTCCAACGCTATGTCCATCTTGACGCAGTTGGCGGCAGACTTCGAAACCATCTTGATCAGGCAACATGACATCAAGAATTAGTGCATGTGGTTTAAATTCTTCAGCAATCGTAAGAGCTTGTGATCCGGTTGCGGCAGTTCGAACATCGAAGCCTACGAATCTAAGACTGGTTGCAATTAATTCACTAATGCTGTTCTCGTCATCAACCACCAAGATTCTCTGGGTGGTGGACTGATCGTTTTGGCTCACTTGTGGTTTCTCTTTCAGGAGGGTCATAGAGCGAGAATCCCCTATTTACCTGAGCGTATCCTGTGAAGGTGTATAGGCAGCGCTTAGAGTTATCCACAGCCTTTATCCACGGTGTGGAGAATTACAAGCTTGTAATTAGCCTGTGGCTAAGGGGTATTTAGCGCCAGCGGGTAGCGAGCGAGAAACCTACAGCTATGAATCCAAATCCAACGACCATATTCCAGGCCCCGAGATGTGGGATGTGGTCGGCAGTTGCGGAGATGTAGAAAATTAC
>JBILDT010000160.1:0-2692 GCA_044352485.1 Candidatus Nanopelagicaceae bacterium | reverse complement strand
CATCTTTACGTGGCGAGAGAAGAGCACGCTCGGCCCATGCAGCTGTTGTGTTCAAAAGCAACCTGCCATCACGTTCGCCAGCAAGTCGCGAAATTTCATCTGCCAAATAACGCATCTGCGCACTGTCTTTAAAGTAAGCCTCGCTGTTCTGGCGATTAACGCTCTTACTGCTTAGTGGGACTAATTTGCGGGCTGCATCCAGGACATCAGCAACTGGTCCATCGCTGCGATCCAACATTCGCACCGCATTGCTTAAAACTGCGGGCACGTGATTGTCTCTGGCAAAGCCCAACATCCGCGCCGCATGCGAGGTCGAGAATTGCCCATCGCCCCGAGTTAAATGCGAAACACATTCCAACCCTTGATCTGCAAATAATTCACGAGTTGAGTTAAATATCGAAAGCGCTTCGGCGCCTTTGCGCGCAGCGATTGCAGATGCCAACTGCGACTCTGGACCATGCAGAACAAGTAAATTCTTTGAGTATTGACTAAAGCGCTCTAGCAATGAATGCGTCAATAAATTCTCACTATTTTCAAGATTGACTGCGGTAACCAGACGATAAAGTGAATCAAGATGGCCGCTCTGGGCAAGAAGAGTGATGCGATATTTCTTCTGAATAAAACTTAGATTGATACCAAGAATTGGCGCGATGCCATTTGCTTCGCAGCTTTTGGTAAACCGAATTGCGCCAGCCATTGTGTCCATGTCAGTAAGTGCGAGCGCCGACATTTCGAATTCGGCTGCGCGTTCTACTAATTGGTCGGCATGAGCGGTCCCGTATTTAAATGAGTAACCGCTAGTAACACGTAGATGAGTAAAGCTCTTCATGATTTTTACTGCGGCCGAGAAGTTGGGCGGATCAACCAAGTTTTTGTTACTTCATCTAATTCAATTTCAAAGGTAGTTAGTGCACCTTCAGGCGCCGCCTCTACGCGCCAAATTGCGCGAGCGCCATCATCGAAGATAGTTGATTCGGTTACGCGATTCTTGCCATCACTTATGCGGTTCCACCAGCCACCAGATTCGCGCCATCTTGAAACGATTGCATGAATATGAAACCTGCGTCCGTTATAGATGAACTCAATTGGTTCACCTTCCGGGGCAAGCACGCGGGCGCCGCTAGGTGGACTAGCGAGGGCTGGGGTTATGGCTTCTTCGAACATATGTTCGAAAGATAACGGCCTCCCCTGACAGGCGCAAGTGGGGCGGGCCTTCTCTTCACAGGCGGCACCATTGCTCCTCACAGGTGGCACCATTGGGCGTATGGATATCGCACTAGCGCTTTTCGCCGGAGTATTCATTGGCGCAGTCCTCGGCTTTATCGGCGCAGGTGGCGCGATGCTTACAGTCCCGATTCTGATCTACCTATTTGATTTCACGCCGGTTCATGCAACCACCGCTGCGCTATTAGTTGTATTCCTTGCCGCTGCATTTGGCTTAGTCCCTAAGATAAAAGCTGGCGATGTTCAAATTAAAATCGCTCTATCTATTTGGTCACTCGGTTTAATCACAAACCTTGGTGGCGCAATTGTTGCGAGACACCTCTCGGATGCATTCATAATCACCGGGTTTTCAATCATCCTGATTTTGGCTGGGCTTTCGATGCTTCGTGCGCCAATAACTGAGCGCACTGAGAAAAAGATTCCAATGATTGCCTTAGTTCCGCTCTCGTTGGTTATTGGTTCGATGACCGGAATCTTCGGTATCGGCGGCGGCTTTCTTGCAATTCCAGTTCTTGTAATTTTCTTTCACACACCACAAATCAAAGCAGCCGGAACTTCACTCTTTATCATCGCCATTAACTGTCTAACAGCTCTACTTGGACGTCAGTATTTATGGGAAGAAATTGATTGGAAGATTCCAGTCATAATCTCGATCTCAGCAATAATTATTTCAATCTTTGGTTCACATCACAGTTCGAAAGTTCCAACAGCGATACTTCGCAAGTCCTTTGCCTACCTACTCTTCGCAATTGCCGCATTTTCGATTGTTGAAATCTGGTTTATTTCTTAACGGTAAAAGTAAAGAACGAAGAGACTGGATGTCCATCCTCAGACACCACTCGCCAAGAAACTTTGACCTTGCCAGTAGCGCTTCGATCTTTAAGGTTGACACTAACTCTTGCACCATCAACAAAAGCCTTGCTATCGCTTAACACTCGCCCATTGCTGTTTTTAACGGTCAAAAAATTGGTCTGTTTATCTGCGATAGTTATTAACTTGCCATCAAATTCCACCCAAACAACTTTTGGCAATTTAGAAACTATTGATTTGGGCTTGGGATTTGAATTAACAAAACTTCCGTGGGCCTGAGCCAACTCTGAAGCGCCTAGTAGTAGCCCAAAAACAAGAACAGTTCCTAAACTTAAGGTGAACTTGCGCATATTTGAAGGCTATCAAAGTATTCCCATCATAAGATACCAATATGCCTTCAGTCCTATTTGTTTGTGTTCACAACGCCGGTCGTTCGCAGATGGCCGCTGGGTTTATGTCCACGCTCTCTGGCGGAAAAGTTGAAGTCCTTTCCGCAGGTTCTGCGCCAAAAGATTCAATTAATCCAATCGCAGTTGAAGCAATGGCCGAAGTCGGAATCGATATTGCAAATAATGTCCCAAAGATTTTGACCACTGAAGCTGTCCAGCAATCTGATGTTGTCATAACAATGGGTTGTGGCGATACCTGCCCATTCTTC
>JBILDT010000159.1:0-2694 GCA_044352485.1 Candidatus Nanopelagicaceae bacterium | reverse complement strand
TTTAAATTGGAAGATGTGAAAGAAGCTTTAACAGCTTTTGGAATCACCGGAATGACAGTTTCGGAGGCAAGTGGATTTGGCCGCCAAGGTGGACACACCGAGGTCTATCGTGGCGCTGAATACACAGTTGATCTGATTCCAAAGATTCGATTAGAAGTATTGGTCGATAGTAGTGACGCCGAAAAAGTTATTGACGTCATTGTTAAGGCAGCTTCAACCGGCGCTATTGGTGATGGCAAAGTTTGGTCTTCACCGGTAGATAACATCGTTCGTGTCCGCACAGGAGAGCGCGGCACTGACGCAATTTAAGTAATAAGTAGAATAACTCCGTGGGAACCCGCGAGCGGCGAGATCGATCCAATCAGATCGATAAGGCGCTCCGGGTTTCGTTTTTAGATTGCGCAAGTAAATATCTCGCCAAACCTGAGCTTGTTTCATTAGCAGCAGTCGGCGGATATGGTCGAGGTGAGTTATCTCCAGCGTCTGATTTAGATTTATTAATTCTGCATAATGGCACAGAAAAACCCCAAGCAATTTCTGAATTCGTTAATGCATTTCTCTACCCACTTTGGGATCAAGGCCGGGCAATAGATCATGCGGTCCGAACTCGCAGCGAAACTCGTGAGATTGCAAATGAAGATATCAGGGTCGCACTTGGCTTACTGGATCTGCGCCACATTGCTGGTGAATCTGAACTTTCAAATCAAGTTGCATCTGATGCGCTTGAAAATTGGCGGAAGGGCAGAGATAAGTTTCTACCGAAGTTGCGAAAATCCATTCAAGAACGTGAAAACCGATCTGGCGAACTAGCATTTCTTTTGGAGCCCGATTTGAAAGAAGCTCGCGGGGGACTTCGAGATATCAACGCACTCCGTGCAATTGAAATATCGGGCGCTATATCAGTCTCTCTCACCCGGGTTGCTGAATCGGAAGCGCTACTTGCAAATGTCAGAGATGTATTACATGGCGATAATTTAAAAGCTCGGGATTTATTGTTGCTAACTGAACAAGATCGGGTTGCTTCGATAATGGGTTATTCAGATGCAGATTCCCTGATGTTAAATGTAGCTAAGGCAGCTCGCGCTGTTGATTATTTAATGGATTCAACCTGGCATCGAATAGATTCAAAAGGTGGGCAGAGCTGGCTTCGTCGCAGAAAAGATCAGAAGATTGATCAAGGATTAGTAATTCTAAATTCTGAAGTAACAATCGAAGATGGCTATGACATATCGAACGATTCGGCAATTGGTTTAAGAGCCGCGGCCGCCGCCGCCCAGCGCGGATTGCCACTTTCGATCGATGCTTGTGTTCTCTTTTCCGAGAAATTTTCCACTCTTCCTAATCCATGGCCGAAGTCAGTTTTAAACGATCTGGTTTCACTCATTGGCGCAGGCTCACCAATGATTCGAGTTTTTGAAGCACTGGACCAAGATGGGCTTATTGAAAAATGGATTCCGGAATGGTCGCATGTCAGATTCTTGCCCCAGCGAAATGTTTTGCATCGCCATACAGTTGATCGACATATGCTCGAAACTGCTGTTCATGCTGCCGCTTTAACTAGAACAGTTACCAGGCCTGATTTACTTCTCGTTGCCGCACTTTTTCATGACATAGGAAAAGGCTTCCCTGATAAAGACCATTGCGATTACGGCGAGGAATTAATCAGACCACTTGCTAAGCGGCTGGGTTTCGACGAGAAAGATTGCGAGACCATCGCTTTGCTCGTCAAAGAACATTTATTGTTATCAGCTGTTGCAACTCGTCGTGACCTGGAAGATCCTGCGACTATTGGTTTTGTCGTTGAAAAAATCAAAGAGCCAGAAGCGCTACAGCTTCTTCACGCGCTAAGTATTTCTGATGGCGAAGCGACCGGCAAGAGCGCATGGAGTGATTGGAAGGCGGGTCTAGTTTCGACTTTGGTAGGCAAATGTCTTGCGGCCATGGCTGGAATTAAACCGGTCTCTCAACCAGATTTAGTTCCGACTAAAAGTTTGGTTGATGATATTTCGATAACCATCTTAAGTAACGAAAATAGCGCGGAATCTCTAGATAACATTGAAATTGAGATTATCGCAAAAGATCAGACTGGTCTGCTTTCTGCTGTCGCAGGTCTGATGACGATTTCTAGATTTAATGTTCGTTCCGCCAAGACTCGAACCACAAATGAAATTGCAGTCATGCGCTGGATTGTTGAACTAGATGCAAATGCTCAACTGCCATCGGCCGAGAAGCTGACTGACCAATTAAAGAAGGCGCTATCGGGCGAACTAGATCTCGGACGCAAGATCGAGGAGCGAAATGAGAATTATCGTAAGCATCCGGGTATTCCTACTCCGCCTCCGGTTGTATTTGCTGCAAATGATCTTGCGACCAATGCAACAATAATTGAGGTTCGAATGCACGATCGTCCCGGAATCTTATTTAATGTAACTCGCGCCATCTCTAGGTTCGGCGTGGATATCAAGTCGGCAATTGTTTCGACCTTGGGAGCAGAGGCCTTTGACACCCTTTATGTGACCGATCTGGAGGGGCAACCTCTGACTGGAGAGCGTGCGCAATTACTTGCCACAAAAGTTGAAAATATTTTAATCACTCACCTTTAACTAGTAATCTCCACCCATGTTTGAATCCTTATCCGCAAAGTTCCAAGGCGCATTCGCCTCACTTCGCAGTAAGGGAAGGCTAAAGCCCGGC
>JBILDT010000158.1:0-2715 GCA_044352485.1 Candidatus Nanopelagicaceae bacterium | reverse complement strand
GCTTCAATCATTCGATTGATTGCATTAACACCGCCGCCACCAACACCGACAACTTTGATGACCGCTAAATAGTTCTGTGGTGTAGCCACAATCCGCCTCTTTCTAAACCCTAAATCTCTACTTGAGATTTATGTGATGCTTACTAAGTGGTAAAACTATGCGTGTTGGCACTCGCAAGCAACGACCGACACGAATTAAAAAAGTTTAAATCTAAGAGGAGATTCTTAAGTAATTATTTAACTACCGGCGAATTAGCAACAGATAAATCAACGTAGCTAATTTTCTTATTCTCCGGAAGGTCCAATAAACCCTTTAATACATTGCTTTTAACGATGATCTCTTCTGACGAATTCGAACTACCCCAGTTGATTCGAAGGGCCGGCTTTCTTAGTTCGGTGGCCATTATGACCTCGCCCTTTTCCGTAATCTCTAAATTCTCCAAACCAGGGATTAAGTCGGCCGGCAGATTAGCCACAAAACCAGCGACAATTCTTCGTTGTGCAGTGAGGTTCTGGCCATTGGTGATTAGTGAAATTGTTGCTAAATTCGTGAAGCTCTGTGGACTCGAAAAGTCAGTTCCATCGCTTGCTAAATAACGAGGATTATCCGAGGTAACGCCTGGAATTTTGAAGATTGCTATCGGAATTTTCGGTGTAACCAAAACTTCAACTTCTCTGGTCCACCAATTTCTTGAGACCTTGGCAGCTTTAATCCACTCTAAATCGGAAATTAGATTCTCTTCATGCTTGGGATTTACTCTTGCCAAAGGCTTACCAAGAACTAAATTTGATTCTCCAGCCAAGAGTTGGCCCAAGATCAAACCTTCTTGGTTTGTTCCCTTAATTTCAACTTTCTGGATAGTTATCAAAGATGACCAACCCAGAACATAAATCAAAGCACTAAAGATCGTGACCACAAAAAATGTGATGCCGATTCGATTGAGCCTACGGTGCAATTTTTTCCTCTGGTTTTTCTTCTAACGTCTGCAAAATAAGTGGAACTAATAAGTTCACATCGCCAGCGCCTAATGTGATGATCAGATCTCCGGTCTTTGCTTCGTTGACTGCAGATGAGACCACATCAATCATTGATGGCTCGAAAGTGACTTTATCTGAGGCCATGGAATTCGCAATCAGAATTGATGAGACCCCAGGAATTGGTGGCTCGCTAGCGGCATAAATCTCTAGCAAGTAAACCCGATCGGCAATTGCTAGGACCTCGGCGAATTCTTCGACGAACATGGCAGTTCGGGAATAACGGTGTGGCTGAAAAATTGCTATCACCCGACCTGATTGCGCAAAGCGCTTTGCGGTTTCTAGGGTCACTCGCACTTCAGTTGGATGATGGCCATAATCGTCAATTACGGTGACACCGTTGACGCTGCCTCGATTTTCAAATCTGCGTTTGGCCCCACTGAATTTGTTTAAGCCAGAGAGCAATTCTGCTACTGGTGCCCCTAATTTGATACCTACGGCCAGAGCAGCTGTTGCATTTTCGATGTTGTGATTACCTGGAATAGTTAGAGAAAGTTCACCTAAAACCTTGCCTAACTTGGTAACTCTTGCATGACTTTGTGTTGGTTGCAGTGAGATATGTGAAATCGAGAAATCTGCGCTATCTCCATAAGTGATTATTTCAATGTCATTTCTCTTGATCTGGGCCAGCAGGTTTACGACTCCTGGACTGTCGATTCCGGCGACCAGAAACCCACCTGGTTGGATTGATCCAACGAAATCAATAAATATTTTATTTACAGCTTCAATGTCTGGAAAATTATCAACGTGATCTAGCTCTATGTTTGTAATGATTGCGCCGAATGGCTTATATGCCAGAAAGGAGCCATCTGATTCATCCGCCTCAGCAACGAAGATGTCACCAGATCCTAAGTGCGCATTTGTTCCGCCACGATTAATCATTCCGCCAATTGCAAAGGAGGGATCTAAACCAGCCTGCTGTAAAGCGACAGTCAGCATCGAAGTTGTAGTGGTCTTTCCGTGGGTTCCTGCTACCGCTACTGATTTCGACTCAGACATTAGAAGCGCTAAAGCTTGGGCGCGAGTCAAAATAGTCAAGCCCTTGGATTTTGCAGCAATGATTTCGGGGTTCGCTTGATCGATTGCACTTGAAATAACCAAAATTTCTGCATCTCCGATATTGCTAGCTTCATGCCCGATAAATACTTGCGCACCTAAAGTTTTTAACGCCGAAAGCACCGTCGAATCTTTAGCATCAGAACCTGAAACATTGGCGCCTTGGGCCAGGGCTATTCTTGCGATTCCGCTCATCCCCGCACCACCAAGACCGATGAAGTGAATTCGTTTAGCAAGAAATTCTGCGAGATTCATTCTCTACTTTCCTGACACTTTCTGAAGAATTCTACTTCCAATTAATTCTGCCGCTCGTGACTTAGCACCTGCAACTCTTTTAATATTCCAGTTATCGGCAGCGAGGGCTAGCGATTCAATATTTGAAAGGAGCCATTCGGAAGTAAATTCTGAGTTTAAACAAATCCTGGCTGCACCCTTATCAACTAAATCTTGGGCATTCGCAACTTGCTCGCCATTGCCGATTGGTAGCGGAACTATCAAGGCGTAAGAGTTTGCGGCATCAAGTTCTGCGCAAGTTACAGCGCCTCCCCTAGAGATAACTAAATCACTGGCGATATACATATCTGCCATATTCGTGATGTATGAGAGCGGCGCATATCCTGCTACG
>JBILDT010000157.1:0-2745 GCA_044352485.1 Candidatus Nanopelagicaceae bacterium | reverse complement strand
ATCATGGTTGATAGAAGAACCGGAACGCGCTGACCTGGCCCTCGAACTCAGGAACCAGGATCAGAACGCGCCCCAAACAACCCATAACTTCTTTAGAAACTTCTTTAGCCAAAAACCAAAAAACCCTAAAGAAGGTCGCTAAATTCGTTAACGCCGTAATAGTTCTTTAAGGCCTCTAAAGAAGTCTTGCGATTGTTCTTAAACTTCTTTTGCCAATCTTCTAAAGAAACTGCCTTCAGCAACTTCCATTCCGGCACAGATTCAAACAATTCCCGCGCTCGCAATGTGCCCCAGTCCGACAATCTCACCGAGAAGTTTGCGAAGTTCATCAAATCCACAACCCTTTGATCATCCGCTGCAAGTTTCTCCCTTAATGGAATCGAAATCCCATTCATTATCGAATGCCGCCCCAGTGCCAGACTGAAACCAAACTCCTTTTGCGTGCTGGAATTAACGCTTAAACACAACTTGCACGCCTCCCAAGACCACCGACTTGTTCCACCAACCATTGTTGTTGCGCAGATATAACACAAGTGAAATCCGCTCGGACAATCCAGCGAAACATATTGCCGCTTCACCTGTTCCTCGCACCAACATCTCTGCGGGCCTCTGTTCGGCCCTCTTGTTGGAACATCGCTTAACCAATAACAAGTTGTGCAAACTACATATGACATAACAAACCAGCCCTTAATGGACCCCATAAATAGAAGATCCGCTCTTCTGGCGGTGTCTTTCATCGCCAGCAGGTCTTCCATCGGAACCACCGTGCGCGGTTAGCGCGGTTGGTATCAAGCTAGCCGTGGCTTAACGCTTGATTTCTTGACCTAGGCAAAAGATAGCAGAGGGGACTGACAACAGAAAGTTATTTGGATCTAGATTCCAACAACTTTTTTATCTAAGTTCAAAACCCTAGATGTGCTAGCTAAGCTCAGCAAAGTATTTAAGGATTTCTCCTTGCGCGACACCAATCTGCTCCATGTCGTATTTGTCATGAATCTGAATCTCAATCTGACTCGAATTATTCGCAGGCTGTGGAATGTCTACATGATTAAACCCTGGGTTTTTCTCTAGCAAAGCCATCAACGCAAGTGGAATTTTCCTAAGATCAGATTTCACTTCGCCTGGGACATTAACAATAAAAGCAAAGTAATCCGGTCGTTTCTTTAGATCCACCGTTACGCCATTATCGATTGCTATATCGGAACGTTTCCCGCCACTTCCTGCTTTTTCAAAAGCCCACTTAAGATTAGTTTTTGATGTGTCAGAGAGTAGAGCCATCAAGTATTTTTCATACTTTTGAGTTAGATAATGTGATTGCTCTGATTTATCTTTGAGATTAAAGCTTTCCTGACTTTGGAAGAAATATCTATGAGCATCGCCAACAAAATCGCGCCACTCATTTTGGTAGGTTTCGATGAAACGTTGATTGACTACGTTGGACCTTTTAAAGTTAAAAAATACTTTGTCCGTCCAGTCTTTAAAATTTGATTCTTTTATAATTTCTACAAACAATTCATGCATCTGGTCCGATTCAATAAATCCAATTTGATCTCTATTGGCTTGCCCAAGAACTGCCTTCACGCATTTTTTACGTTGCGCAGAAGAATTCTTCAATTTACGTCCTTGATTAATCACCGTATGAACAACGGATGCAAGAGTGCGGTAATCAAGATCCGAACTCCACCCCGCAGATTTTCCGATCATGCGAAGCCGCAGTGCTATGCGATCCAGCGCCTTCGACCCAATGGTTAAAGTTGCTTCAGCTAATCGCTCATAGTCTCGGTCGGTAATATTTGAAAAAATCTGGGAATCACCAAAGATCGACTTGAGCGCCTCAATGATTTTTGCCCGGTTCTGAAGCTCAACGGAATGGCTCTCCCAGTTCAGGTATGTGCTCAGCTCGCCAAGGAGCTTGTATCCGGCGACCCCTTCGCGGGGAATAATTCTTGGGGGTTCTATGTTTTTCATTGAGCTAGCTGCTTTCTTCTTGATTGGCCTACAAATGGCCTTGACAGGGTCGGGCGGCCGGCCCTATAGTTCGGGAAGTCAGTAACCTGAGCAATTGCACAGGAGATTAAACGTCCGCCTCGGCGGATTTTTTTGCTCCCAAAAATTGCTTGTTTAACTGACATATCCGAACCATAGCACGATAAAAGTCAGTAAAACAAGCATCTAGAAAGGATGTTAAAGAAGATGAAAAATGCAAAAGAAGTTCTAAAGCAAGCAGCAGGTGCTCTCGATACAGAGCAATATGACAATCACGCCATGGCCTTTGCCCGACTCGGCTTTGACCCTGACGACGATGGAACCATCCACCAAATGGAAGTTCGCAGCCCTAAGCGGAAGCGGAGTTTCAGCAACAGCGCCAAGAAGGCCAAAAACTCAACCTGCGAGAAGACTCGCTACAAGGATCGCCAACAGGCAAAGGAAGCACTGAAGACAATCCGCTATGCCGCGGGTATCTCTTCTTCCACAGCCGCAAAGAACGCTGCACTGCCAGTTCGCGAATACCCATGTTATGAAACCGGTTGCTTCGGCTACCACCTAACAAGCAGAGAAGAGCTTGCAAGCTTGAAGCGCTTTGGATTGGCGGCCTAATGACAGATACGACAGTTAAGACAGATAAAGACTGCAAAGTAACTCGGACCTACAGTGTCACACCCCAAGGTTATGAATTGACCATGAGTGTTCATAAGAGCCATTGGGAGGGCGACAAGTACGTCACGGAAACACTCACAGTAAAAA
>JBILDT010000156.1:0-2757 GCA_044352485.1 Candidatus Nanopelagicaceae bacterium | reverse complement strand
AATCCTTGGTGGCAGCGCCCGAAGAATTCGACTTGCCAAGAAGCCACCAACAGTTATTTTGCTTACAGGTTTACAAGGCGCGGGTAAGACTTCGCTGGCCGGAAAGCTCGCAAATTATTTGAAGGCTCAAGGAAATACTCCGCTCTTGGTTGCTTCGGATCTGCAACGTCCAAATGCTGTTACTCAACTTCAAGTTGTTGGCGAAAGCATCGGGGTTCCGGTATTTGCACCAGAACCTGGAAATGGCGTGGGGGATCCAGTAAAAGTTGCCAAAGCTGGTCTGAAATTTGCTGAAGATAAATTACATAACATCGTAATTGTTGATACCGCAGGTCGCCTTGGTGTTGATGCCCAACTTATGGAGCAAGCGAAGCAGATTAGAGATGCAGTTTCGCCGGACGAAGTTCTTTATGTTGTTGATGCAATGGTTGGGCAAGATGCAGTCCGCACCGCCCAGGCTTTCTTTGAGGGTGTTGGGTTTGATGCAATCGTTCTTACTAAATTAGATGGTGATGCTCGTGGTGGCGCCGCACTTTCAATTACGCAAGTCACTGGTAAGCCAATTATGTTCGCCGCAACTGGCGAGAACGTAACTGATTTTGATCTCTTCCACCCGGATCGAATGGCCTCTCGAATTCTGGGACTTGGCGATATTCAAACTCTTGCCGAACAAGCTAAGGGCGCATTCGATAGTGATACCGCTTCCAAGTTAGAAACTAAATTTGCCAGTGGCGAAGATTTCACACTTGATGATTTCTTGGCACAACTAGAAGCCATGAAAAAAATGGGCTCAATGACAAAATTACTAGGAATGATTCCCGGAGCAAATTCTGGAGCCATGAAGAAGCAACTTGAACAATTTGATGAAGGCGAACTAGTAAAAACACAGTCGATTGTGCAATCAATGACTCCGCTCGAGCGAAATGATCCAAAAGTTTTAAATGGTTCTAGAAGATTGCGAATTGCAAATGGTTCTGGCCGTCAGGTTTCAGATGTCAATTCACTAGTCGAAAGATTTAGCCAAGCTCAGAAGGTCATGAAGCAGATGCGCACTGGTAATGGTGGAATGCAGTTACCGCCCGGCATGCAGATGCCTCCTGGAATGCCAAAGCCGCAGCCTGCAAAAGTTGTAAATAAGAAGAAATCTCGCTCAGGAAATCCAGCAAAGCGCGCGCTAGAGGGCTAGAGAGCTGAATTTGGGTAATGAGCGCAGGGCTGGCAAGATTGGCACCCTGCAAGGGGCCCTCTACCCCCAAGCGATCTTCACCAATAGGCGGAAGATATTTTGAAAACAGGTTTTATTTTTCGAGTGACGCTCCCACTGTCGCAAGAGAATTAGCACCGCTTAAAACAAGGAGAAAGCCTTCGTGGCCGTAAAAATTAGATTAATGCGTATGGGAAAAATCCGTACACCACATTTTCGTATTGTAGTTTCAGATTCACGTGCTGCTCGTAACTCACGTGCAATCGAGGAGATCGGCCGTTACTCACCAGGATCAGAGCCTTCACTTATTGAAGTTACATCTGACCGTGCGCAATATTGGCTATCTGTTGGTGCACAACCAACTGAAGCAGTTGCTGCGCTACTAAAAATTACAGGTGACTGGCAGAAGTTCAAGGGTCTTCCTGGAAGCGAAGGAACACTTAAGACAATTGCTGAGAAGCCACACAAGCGCATTGCTTATGAAGCAGCCGTAAAGGATGCAATGAATGAGCCAGCAGATGGCGCTACAACAATGAAGAAGAAGGCTGCAGACAAGTTAGCTGCTAAGGCCAACCCAGTTGTTGAAACTCCAGCCGTAGCAGAGGTCCAAGCCCCTGCAGAAGTTGAAGCAGTGGTTGAAACTCCTGAAGCTCCAGCTGCAGAAGCAACTCCAGAAGCAACTCCAGAAGCGGTAGCTGAACAACAATGATCGACGAAGCACTAGAACATTTAGTTAAGGGGATTGTTGATAATCCTGATGATGTTGTTATTACAACAAAAGATCATCGTCGTGGGACAACACTAGAAGTTCGAGTAAATCCAGATGACATTGGCAAAGTGATTGGCCGTAATGGTCGCACTGCGCGCGCACTTAGAACTGTAGTCAGCGCAATTGCTGGTCGTTCAGTTCGAGTAGATCTCATCGAGGCAGACGAGGCTCGCTAATAGTGCAACTTGTCGTTGCCAGAATTGGTCGCGCACATGGAGTACTTGGTGAGGCGACAATAGAAGTTCGCACTGATCAACCAGAAGATCGTTTTTATATTGGCTCTGTCCTAGCGACAGAGCCAAATACATTTGGCCCATTAACAATTACCTCAGTTCGTGATCACAACGGAACCTTGCTCCTTGGATTTAAAGGAATAAGTGATCGAAATCAGGTTGAAGAACTTCGCAATGTTTTGCTGCTGGCAGATGTTGATATCGAGGCTGACTCTACGGAAGATGATTTTCATGTCCAGCAACTTTTACAGTGCCAGGTAAGCACTCAAGATGGAATCGAATTAGGACCAGTAACCGATGTGATTAATCTGCCAGGACAAGATGTTTTAGCGGTTGATTACAACGGCCGCGAAGTTCTGATTCCGTTCGTTAAGGCAATTGTTCCAATCGTTGATGTTAAGAATCGTAAAATTACCGTTGTGCCACCGGCAGGATTATTAGATGAGTAGCGTAAATCGTTTCGATGTAATTACTATTTTTCCAGAGTATTTGGAGCCACTCAAACTCTCTTTAATAGGTAAAGCTGTAAACAATGGCTTAATTGAAATTGG